>CACXFN010000131.1 GCA_902766915.1 uncultured Eubacteriales bacterium | reverse complement strand
TATAGAAATCAACGGCTTCTTCAGGGATTACATATCTACTTATAGGCTTCATGCATATGCTGGAGCCACCTTCTGAAATCAGGTCGTTCAGAATGTTCTTCTTGTGGCGTTCCTCAGATATCTGCGCCATCATCTTTGCTGTGATTCTGCTGCTTACAACAAAGTCCGTAGCCCGCATCATCTGAGATAGCTTCTGGTTGCGGGTGCTATTCATTTCGATGGTAAGCGGTATCTCTGCGCCGATTGATTCCGCAATATCCGTAAGCTGAAGCTGTAGCATCAAGGTTCTCGCATCCGCTTCTTCATCCTCCATATCCGTGTCGGCAATCAGCAAGATGCTTGATGGCTCCTCTGCAACAAGCTTCTCAAGAGTTCTGCGGGAATAGATTTTACACTCCCTTATATCCAGTTCGATATTCTTGAACTGACTTGCGTCCGGTAAATCTTCTTCATCCATCTTTCCGGGTTCAACCGCAATTATAACCTTTGATCCGGGAGTGGAGTAGGCATCCCCCTCCAAAAGAATCTGTTTGAGAAGGTCGGAGTATCCCAGCACCAAAAGTGTATTCGGCTCTTCTTGCTCGTTGGGCTCCAGCTGAAAGAGTCCTTTGTTTACTACCGCGCTTTCCTGCAGAGAGGTTATGCTGTCGTCGGCTGATATTAGTATTAGCTTATCTCCCTTGAAGCTCAAAAGCTCCGAAAGAATTTCGGACATACCGGGGTGCCTTCCTGCCTGAACCATAAGCCTAGACATGGTCTTCTGGAAGTTCAGGATTTCAGCCCGATCGCCACCGGCTATCTTTGCCGGCTGGAGAACGTCTCTGTCTCTCACAGTTGCAGTTATGAACGAATCGTTGTTTCCGTATTCGTCAAGAAGCGCTTCGCATGCCAGGATTGTTTTTACCGTCATGAAGTCATCTTCCAGATTTACGATGATGGATTTGCAGGTATCAAGAGAGCACACCTTGAGGTCCTTTGGAGCATCGGGTCTTCCCGTACGGCATACAACTCTGAGATTTCCGAGGTCCGCGATTCTGTCTCTTATTGTGTCTTCCATGTCAGTCTTGTCGTGATCTGCCATGATAACCACTACAGCATCCTTTTGATTCGAATTTGCATATACCAATTCTTCCAATATGCTTGTTACGTTTTCATCAAAGCCGATGATGACGGTGTGGTTCTCTTCGATGACCCGGGACTTTCCGCGCTGAAGCTCAACGACTTTGTCTTTGATGCCGTTTGAAATCGTACCTATGAGGAAGCTGGTGATAAAGATGCCAACCAAGGTTACAATCGTCATAACAAATAGATACGGGACGGTTCCTTCTTCCTTTGCCAGAACCCCTGTGTTGATGGCGTGCATGAGCGTAAACCAGATGGAACCTCCCGTGGAATCAGCACCTGTCCCATCGGGGCCACCCAGGGCAACTGCCAAAAGCCCGCCTACTATAACCACAATCGCTGTAATGATTCCCAGTATAAGCAAAAGCGATGCCGTTCCTTTGGACATTAGATTGTCAAAACCATACCTTAACCTTTGACCCAATGTTGGACGTCTCATTGTTTTCCTCCTTCTTTTAGATAAAAAAAGACTTTTACCAACAATCAAAATGATTATCAGTAAAAGTCTCGCTTCTCAGAACATACTCCGGGGCGTAAACCCATATTGACGAAAGTATGTTACACAATTAAAGTGCAAGCTACTCCCTTGTTACAATTTAGAATAAATTATTAAACTATCTGGGTTGATTATATCCTATGAAGCTTATAATTTCAATGATTTATCTGTTAATAATCATTTAGTTTTTTCATTCTAAACGGTTTGATTGCTGTGTCCTATTGTTGTTTCATTTTGATAATCAAGAAGCCTTTTATGACCAATAACGAGAAACAGAATATACCGGCATATGGCTGCCTTGTTGCCATAAACACTGTGACCGCAAGTATTGATAAGACGCTTCCTGTAATGAGTCCATTTCTGTTCCAAACCGAGTTACTGAAATTTGCGACGATTACACCACATATTCCGTTCAGAATCGTAACACCTATAATTGCTATGAATACAGTTTTCATCCATGGATTAATCCCGCCAAGGCTCAGCAAGGGTACCGTCTCCGAAGACCCGCTTCCATTTCCAAATGCAGGTATAAAAACCAATATTGCCAGAAGGATATCTAATGCATTACATAAAAGCGAGACATATTTGTTGGCAAACTCTTTCTTTTCATTTTCCGCCACCGTGATCATCT
>CACXFN010000130.1 GCA_902766915.1 uncultured Eubacteriales bacterium | reverse complement strand
TCAGCAAGAACGCTTTCAAATACTTGTTTAGCATCTACGTAGTCTCCGGAGCTTTCTTCAATCTTCGATAGAGATGTGAACTCGCTTGTTCTGGAAACCGGTTTTATGCCGGTCATTAGCATGACTTCTGCAACTTCGTCAATTTATTCTTCATTTTATTTTCCTCCTTATTTAGCTATACAATTCGCCCTTAGTAAATTATTACTTTTATTATTTAAATCTTTTTATTTTAGGGATTTCTCTTCCCTTGTTATTGATTTAATACCCAGGTATTTCAAGCCTAAACACAAAAATTGATAATAATTATCATTTCTTAGTTTACTATTTCTAGGTAAGTGGTATTATTGTAATATGAACGAAGTAATATTAGGATTAATAATTCCTTTCATTGGAACAGTGGGCGGTGCTGCCTGTGTGTTCTTCATGAAGAGGGAAATGAATAACTATGTGCAGAAAGGCCTCACAGGGTTTGCTGCCGGAGTAATGGTGGCGGCATCTGTTTGGAGTCTCATTATTCCTGCCATTGAACAGTCTGAAGGCATGGGGAAGATGGCTTTCCTTCCTGCCTTTGTTGGAGTTTGGGCAGGAGTATTATTCTTGCTGGTTCTGGATAATGTTATCCCGCATTTTCATATAGCAGTGGAGGAGGCCGAAGGCCCGAAAACCAAGCTGGCAAAGACAACCATGATGGTCCTGGCCGTGACGCTCCATAATATTCCGGAGGGTATGGCTGTAGGCGTTGTATATGCAGGATATTTATCCGGGTCCATGGAGATAAGTATTGGTGGGGCTCTGGCCCTTGCTGTGGGAATTGCTATACAGAACTTCCCGGAAGGTGCAATTATTTCTATGCCTCTTCATGCAGAAGGAAAAAGCAAGGGAAGGGCTTTTCTTGGTGGCGCCTTATCAGGTTTGGTTGAGCCAATTGGTGGACTTCTGACCGTATTGGCTGCCAGTCTCTTTATTCCTTTTATGCCCTATCTTTTAAGCTTTGCTGCAGGCGCTATGCTCTATGTAGTGGTTGAGGAACTCCTTCCGGAGATGTCAGTAGGCGAACACACTCATGTTGGTGTATTATCCTTTACAATGGGATTTTCTGTTATGATGGTATTGGATGTTGCCTTAGGTTAGAATATAATAAAGGAGTTAGGCATATCCCGTACAAAAATCGAGACAATACTTAATCTGGCAGATGATGTACTATTGCTGTAAAGGTGAATTGTAACATGATAGAAAAAATATTTCATTTAAAGGAATCCGGTACGAACGTCAGAACTGAGGTGATTGCAGGCCTGACTACATTCACCACAATGGCATATATTTTGGCGGTAAACCCCCTAATCTTATCGGCTTGTGGTATGGAATTCAACAAGGTATTTGCTGCCACTGCCATCGCATCAGCGATTGCCTGCATGATTATGGGACTGCTGGCTAATTTGCCCTTCGCTCTATCGGCGGGGATGGGAGTTAACGCATTTTTCTCCTATGTTGTATGCTTGGGTATGGGATATTCCTGGCAATGGGCCTTATCTGCTATCTTCGTGGAAGGTGTTGTTTTCATTCTTCTCACATTTCTCAATATTCGTGAAGCACTTGTCAATTGTATCCCGGTCAGTCTGAAAAATGCAATCGGAGCAGGAATTGGACTTTTCATAGCTTATATTGGCTTGAAGAATGCAGGGATTATCATCGCCGACTCCCAAGGAAGTATTTCCGTCCTGAATTCAAATTGGTTCCTGGGAAGTGGAGGCGTTGCCATAATCGGTTTAGTAATTATCGGTGCTCTTTTAATCTACAAGGTCAAAGGAGCTATACTGATTGGCATTGTTCTTACGACACTGGTGGGGATCCCCTTTGGTGTGACGCAATACGTCGGTGGTTCATATCTGCCATCAATGCCATATTTCTGCAATTTTGCATTCTCTGAAATATTCGCCAGCAAGAATTCCATCTTTGACTTTTGCATAGTGGTCTTCACATTCCTATTCCTAGATATGTTTGATACTGTAGGAACCTTGGTCGCCTGTGCCGGTAAATCCGGAATCATTCGAGAGGATGGAAGTATCCCCAACTGCAAACAAGCTTTGCTGGCAGATGCTATTGGAACTACAGCAGGTTCAATACTGGGGACATCAACAATTACCTCCTTCGTTGAAAGCTCAGTTGGTGTCGCCGCAGGAGGAAGAACAGGCCTAACTGCAATAACCACCGGGGTGATGTTTCTGGTGGCTTTGTTCTTTAGTCCTTTGTTTGGGTCGGTTCCATATGCAGCCACTGCTCCCGCACTCATTATTGTGGGTTTGATGATGATTTCTCCTATCAAAGAGATTAACTATGAAGATTATACGGAGAGTATTCCCTCATTTTTGACCATCATCGTAATGGTATGTGCTTCATCAATCTCAGACGGCATAATGTTCGGCGTTCTGTTTTATGTATTCAACAAAGTCATCACCAGGCAGTTTAAGGATCTCAATCCCGCAATCCTCATATTTGCTGCATTGCTAATTATCAAGATTGTGGTGAGCATCATTCTATAAATTAGAAATCTACTCATTAAAATATATTAAAACGTTAAAAACCTATTGAATATGAATGGTTAAAGAAGTTGAGTAATAATTATGAATTTTTAATAAACTAAATGATATTACATAGATTGATTTAAACAGTTTAATATTTGACATGTTTATTAGCAAGCGGTTATAATTGAAACATTACAAACAATGCATATAGTGAGAAATTATATGCAGTATAAAAAAGGAGGATACCTATTATGAAGAAAAGGTTATTGGTAATGGTACTTGCAGTAATGCTCGTGTTTGGTCTAGCCGCATGTGGCGGTGGTGGATCCAACAATGCTGCACCTGCTTCCGACGCAGCCGCATCTGATTGGGTATGGGAGCGTAATATTGAAATCATTTGTCCGTGGGGAACAGGTGGCGGTGCTGATACCACACTTCGTGCATTTACCTCTGCCTTGGAGAAAGAACTTGGTGTTAAAGTTACTGTAAACAACGTGACAGGTGCAGGTGGCGTAACAGGCACACAATTCGCCACAGAGCAGCCTGCAGATGGCTATACATATCTACTCAATACACAGTCTCCAATGCTTGCGCAGATTTCCGGAGCAACAGATTTTGATGTTGTAGGAAACATTAATCCTCTTTGCCAGCTGGTACACGACACTAACGTA
>CACXFN010000129.1 GCA_902766915.1 uncultured Eubacteriales bacterium | reverse complement strand
TCTCGAACCTTAAATCATCCATAAAAATGCTGGCTGCTTCACTGGCACATCCTATACTGATTCTTTCAAGATTTTTAGGTGCACCAATTCTTTTTAGAAGCTCTCCTACTGCAGTAATTGCACAGGCCTTGCTCTTTCCCACTCCGGGAATCTCCATCAGTTCTTCAGGGCTCAAATTCATAATTCCTCTTAAGCCATTATCTGAATACGCAAGGATTCTCTCTGACAGACCTATGGCCGATTCGGCGCCATTTCCTGTTCTAATTATTACTGCCAATAATTCAGCATTGGATAAACTTCTTGCCCCTGAAGCCATCATACGCTCCACAGGTCTTTCCTCCATCGGTAAGTCTTTGATTCTCATTCTTAATCTCCTAACTACCGATGTTAGCCAAATTGATTATTATTAATTAAGCATATAATTATATCATTTTACCTAGCAATCCGCAATTGCTATGGCAGATTTTACCTTCTGAACCACCTGATCAATATTGAGTTCCGTGGTATCTATTTCAATAGCATCCTCCGCCTTCCGTAAAGGATTAACCTCCCTATGAGTATCATTATAGTCTCTTTCGTTAATCTCTTTAAGAATGGTATCGTAATCGACATCCTGGCCCTTTGCTATCAACTCTTTATATCTCCTATTGGCCCTTTCCTCCGGTGTTGCAGTAATATAAAACTTATGCTCAGCGTCAGGCATAACAATGGTACAAATATCTCTACCATCCATCACCACGTCCTTGGTGCGACCTATTTCCTTTTGAATGGTATCAAGTTTTTTTCTTACTGATGCCAAGGCAGAACACTCAGAAGCAGCCATAGATATTTCCTGTGTTCGAATGAGTTCACTAACATCCTCCCCGTCAAGGGTTATCTTACCATCAGAAAAGTCAATTTTAGTTGCAGCCAGAACTTCATCCAGCTCAGGCCCTTCCTCGCACTTAATTCCTTCTCTTAGGATTTTTAGACCCATAGCTCTATACATTGCTCCGGTATCAACATACTCAAGTCCATATTCCTTAGCAAGTATTTTTGCAACAGTACTTTTACCGGATCCCGATGGTCCATCCACAGCTATTCTGAATCTTGAGCTCATTTTTTTATTTTGCCTTTCTTTTTATCTACTAATTCTTCTATTTCTTTTATAAATGTATTAACATCCGTAAACTGACGATAAACAGACGCAAATCTTACATATGCAACCTCATCCAATTCTTTTAACTTATCCATCACAAGTTCACCTATAAAGGTGCTTTGAACTTCTTTCTGCATCAGATTGTTGAGACCTCTCTCAATCTCATTTACAACGTTTTCAATTTCATCAACAGAAACAGGCCTCTTTTCACAGGCCTTAACCAGTCCATACATTAACTTGTCTCTATCAAAGGCTTCTCTGCTTCCATCCTTCTTTATAACCATAAGGATTGTGGCTTCAACCTTTTCATATGTAGTAAAGCGCTTGCCGCATTTTTCACATTCTCGCCTGCGCCTTATTGCTCTCCCCTCGTCACTTGGTCTTGAATCTATAACCTTGCTGTCTTCATTATCGCAAAATGGGCATCTCATGAATTGACCTCCTTATCACGATTCCGGGAGACAATAAAACAGCCTCCCTTACTTAAAAAGGATAATGACACATGTTCATTATCCTTTAATTTCACTTATTTGTCCAGCATTAAAGTCTATTTTTTTATTAGCCCTCTGAATCCTCTTTATCGGTTTCAGTTTCAGCCTCATCTTCTGTTCCGGCTTCTGTTTCTACATCCTCACCTTCATGGTCATGGTCATGTGTTGCTTCCTCTTCATGTGCACTTGCTTCATGAACAGTTCCATCATCATGCATGTGTATTTCTTCGCCATCATAAAGGGTATCACTTATAAACTTTTGATACTCATCCTTTGAAACCTCTTTACCCAGTTCCAAAACCTTGTCCAAAATCATATCCTGGAGAATACTGTCTCTCCAACCGTTTTCATCAGCATAATCATAGATGCTCATATTATAGTATGATTCAAATGATTCTTCAGTCAGGTTATTGGCATCCAGGATTTCCTTAACCTTCTCCTTATAGTCCTTATCGCTAAGGGTGATACCTTCCTTGTCAGCTATTGCCTTTGTGATAATATTTGATTTAACAATATTATCTTCATATTCCTTCATTGTTTCCTGGAAACCTTCTTCAGTGGTGCCCATAAGAGTAGTAAGGAAATCTGCCCATTCAAGACCATAGCTTTCTGCGGTGGCTCTATAATCTTCTTCGATTGCTTCAACCTGCGCCTTGGCTGCTTCTTCTTCCTCAGCAGGTACAGATTTGATTTCAGTATTCTTTATTATAACATCCCAGAGATTGCTCTTGATGGATGAGTTTACAGCGTTTTCCTTGCTTGAAAGTAAGTCTTCTCTAATCTTCTGTTTAAAATCCTCTACATTCTCAGCTTCATAATAGTTCTTTACAAATTCGTCTGTAAGTTCCGGTGTAGTACTGATTCTCTTATTATTAATAGTAATATCAAAAACAACATCCTTACCCTGTAATTCCGTGCTATGATAATCATCCGGGAATTTTAAATTGAGGGTTACGGTTTCCCCAATATTCTTTCCAATAAGGCCTTCCACAAAACCATCAATCATAGATGTGGTTCCAACGGTTAGGTCGTAGGATTGAGAACTTCCCCCTTCAAACTCTTCTCCGTCTACCTTTCCAACAAAGGCAATATTAATTGTATCACCATCTTCGACTATACCTTCTGTTACAGTTTCCATCTCTGTTGCATATAACAGTATAGTTTCGATTTCAGCATCAACTTCCTCATCTGTAACTTCAAAAGTTTCAGTATAATATGGAAGTTCCTTATACTCGCCCAATTCTATACATTCAGCCCAATCATAATTCACCTTTGTGGTGGCAGTATTATTTGATGAGCATCCTGAAAGAATCATTATTAATGTTAGGGATAGGATAATAGCTTTTGTAATTTTCTTTTTCATTTTAAAAAAACGCCTTTCACTAATATTGTTTTCCTTAGTCAACGGCATTCATTTTAGCACGAGTTATTCATTATTTCAATGAAAAACGAAAGATTTCATACAATTGTCACAAAGGTTTCAACTCGGGTTCAGTTGCAGCTTAAAAAGACAATTCCTTCATTCCATAATCCAGGAATCTCTTATCATGACAATCGGTACTAATGAGCATGGGAACATTGAGAGTTGCCAGATATTCCATGATGAATGGGGCAGGATACGGTATATCCCTTCTTCCTTTTGCCATGGCTCCCATGTTTATTTCAAAAATTGGCATTTCTGTTTTACATATTATTTCACCTAGTTCTGCGGGAAAACCCTCAGGCAATTCATTTGATCTTCTATTGGTAACAAAGGACTCAACAATTCTTTCTGCAGCCTTAAGAGCCAATCCTTTATAGAACGGATCTTCTTCATTGAAGAAGACATCTTTAGTCATTCCATTAAAAACGGTGATTAAATCAAAATGTCCGACAATCTGCCCACGGGTTTTTTCCAATACCCTTGATTCCAAATCATAATATGCCTCTGCATAGGCCATATAATCACCATCAAATAATTGCTTCACAGAATCCTCCATGGTTTTCGCGCTTTCATCAACATTCATCCAAATACCATCCTTTTGTACATGGTGCGTTGATCCTATTATGTACTGAAATCCTTCTGTGGCCTCGCAGCAATAATCTCTCTCTATTCCCAAATAAATATTTATTATTCCTTTGTATTCTTCTCGGAGAGCTTCAATATCGCTTCGATACTTCTTTTCAGATTCCAAAGACATGGCATAATCCGCATCTTGTGGAGAATATTGATGACCTGAAAATCCAAGAGAATGAAAGCCAAGCTCAACTGCCCTTTCTACCATTTCCTTGGGCGAATTTTTTCCATCACAATAATAGGTATGGGTATGATAATTTGATCCGCCACCAAAGTTTACAATTCTGCATTCTTCACTTGTTTTTATTACACTGTTTAAACTCATAGATTATCTCGTTTTAGTCATGATTCCATTTGCTTGTAAAACCTTTATACCATTTTTTCCTGTTTTATTTTTTTGTCTATTATATGGCGAGAATCCAATTCACCCTTTATGTCCTCCGGCGTGATACCCATCTCCACCATTAGTACCATCACGTGGTAAACAAGATCCGAAATCTCATATATAGTTTCAGCCTTGTCTTCAGCCTTACCTGCAATTATAACTTCCGTACTTTCTTCGCCTATTTTTTTCAGAATCTTATCTATGCCTTTTTCAAACAAATATGTTGTATATGAACCCTCAGGCAATTCATTTTTCCTTCCAAGGAGAAGCAGATACAGATCTTCCAAGCCAAAAACAGAATCCCCTCTTCCTTTTGCCTCTTCACCACACTCCCCAATGGACTTTTCCTGAGACAATTCTTTCAATTCTCTCAAAGGAAACTCAAAGCAGCTTTCATTCCCCAGGTGGCAAGCAGGTCCTGTTTTATCCACATATATGGCTAGGGCATCTTGATCACAATCTGCAACAATTCCCTTTACATACTGAACATTTCCGGAAGTCTCTCCTTTACGCCATAGTTCCTTCCTTGATCTGGACCAAAAGCACGTTCTTCCTTCATCAATAGTTATTTGCAGACTCTCCCGATTCATATATGCCAATGTAAGTAGTTTCTTCGAATCATTATCTATTACTATTGCCGGAATTAACCCCTTTTCATCAAATTTTAAATCATCTATGGTAACCGAATTGATCATTTTCTAACCATAATTCCTTTCTTTTTAAGACTTCTTTTTAGATCACTTATTTCCACAGTTCCGAAATGGAAAATCGATGCGGCTAAACCTGCACTTATTTTCGGAATATCACTAAAAAGATTAATGAAATCATCTATGGAGCCTGCCCCTCCTGACGCGATAATTGGAACATTAACACTATCGGATACCAACTTCAGTAGTTCCAGGTCAAAGCCCTTCTTCACACCATCCGTATCCATGCTGTTTACCACTATCTCTCCTGCACCTCTTCCTACTCCGGACTTAATCCATTCGATGGCATCTATTCCTGTGTTTTCCCTTCCGCCCTTGGCAAAAACCTTAAACTCATTATCCACCCGCTTAATATCACATGAGAGAACCACACATTGATTCCCATACTTTCTTGCAGCTTCATTAATAATATTGGGATTCTTGATTGCTCCACTATTAACGCTAACCTTATCGGCACCACACTTTAATACTCTATCAAAATCCTCCAGCGTGTTTATTCCCCCACCTACCGTCAAAGGTATAAAAACCTTTCTGGCTGTTTCAGTAAGAATATCCGTAAACAGCTTACGATTCTCAAAGGAAGCGGTGATATCATAGAAAACCAACTCGTCCGCTCCGGACATACTGTACTTCTCAGCCAGTTCCACAGGAGATGCTACATCATTTAGCCCTTGGAAATTAACACCTTTTACTACCCTGCCATCCTTCACATCCAGGCAAGGAACAATTCTTTTTGTTATCATTTTATCCTACCTGTTCCTGCGCACAGACACTAAGTGCTTCTTTTAAATCAATCCTGCCATCATAAATAGCCCTTCCTATTATGATTCCCTCCAGACCTATATTGGATAAAGCCTTTATGTCATCCATGCTGGTTACCCCACCTGAGGCAACTATTCCACAGCCATATTCGCCGGTGTATTTCTCCACCAAACCCGAATAGAATTCAGAATCAATTCCCTTCATAGCTCCATCCTTACTTATATCTGTACATATAATGGTTTCTGCCCCCATGTCGCACATAAGCCTAAAGGCATCATGAGTTTTAAGGGGGGACAATTCTTTCCAGCCTTTAACTGCGGCATAACCATCCTTTATATCTATACCTATGGCGATTCCGGAGCCATACTTATCCAATACTTTTTTGGTGAAATCCAAATCTGTCATGGCTATTGTGCCCAGTATCACACGCTCAACACCCATCATTAAATAGTCTTCAATCTGAATCTCATTTCGTATACCTCCACCCACTTCAATGTTTAGAGAAGTACCCAAGACCATTTTCTTTATTATTTCTTTAACCGTCGAGCCACCGTCCTTCGCCCCGTCTAAATCCACAACATGAATCCACTTAGCCCCTATATCATCAAAGCTAAATGCCGTGTCTACAGGAGTTCCGCCATATACCGTCATTTTATCGTAGTCCCCATGAAGCAGACGAACCACCATTCCGTTTCTAATATCTATCGCTGGAAATAGTTCTGTCATTTTTATCTCCCTATTTATATCCCGTAATATATATCTTTATGACCCGTATAATATATCCCGGGTTCTACTAAATTTCTATAAAGGCCTTCAGAATTGATAACCCCACATCACCGCTTTTTTCCGGATGAAACTGTGTACCGAATATATTATCCTTTTGAACAGCCGCTGTTACAGGATAACTGTAATCCGTTGTGGCAATTGTATATTCATCACATTCAACTGCCGAATAACTGTGAACAAAGTAAACATGCTTACCTTCGGAAAGGTATTTAAATAGCGGACTTGTTTCCTTATCCTTTGGGAAACTCAATGCATTCCACCCCATCTGGGGCAGATCTAATGAGTTATCCTTCATAAGCTTTTTCATATCTTCCACATATCCGGGAATAAGCCCAAGGCCACTATGCTCTCCATATTCATATCCCTTATCAAAGAGAAGTTGCATTCCAAGACAGATGCCCAATAAAGGTATTCCTTTTTTTGTCGCAGAAACAACCGCTTCCGCCATTCCACTTTCCACGAGCATGTGCATGGCATCACCAAAAGCACCCACCCCGGGAAGAATAATTCTTTCACTTACAAGTAGGTCTTCAGGATTCTGTGTAAGATAGCTATCTATGCCCAAATAATCCAGTGAACACTTTATAGAAAAAATATTCCCCACACCATAATCAACTATTGTAACCATATGTATACCTAATAAAAAACAAGTAGTATTAAACCAACATACCCTTTGTGGATGGCACTTTATTCTTTCGTCTTTCATCTATTGAGACAGCATTTCCAACCACTCTGCCCAACGCCTTAAAAGCACTTTCAGCAATATGGTGGCTATTCTCTCCCGTTAGCAAATTGAAATGAATTGTAAATTCTGATTTTCTGACAAATGCCAAGAAAAATTCTTTAAACAATTCAGTATCAAATTCTCCAACCTTCTCCGTTGGAAAAGGAACATTAAAGTTTAGATATGATCTACCGGATACGTCTACCGCGCACTGCATTAATGATTCATCCATTGGAAGAAGTATGTCCCCATATCTTTTGATTCCAACCATGGATCCCAACGCTTCCTTAAAGGCCAATCCCATTGCTATCCCGATATCCTCCACTGAATGGTGATAATCCACCTCTATATCACCATCACAAAACACATCTAACCTGAAAAAACCATGTGCAGCGAATAAGGTAAGCATGTGGTCCATAAAACCTATACCCGTTTCGATATTGTTTTTCTCCACCTTGGTATCATCTAAATCCAGAAATACCCTTATACTGGTTTCATTGGTTATTCTTTCAATACTCGAAGATCTTTTTGCCATTTTTCTCCTCTTTTCCCTAATCATTTATTTATCATGAATAATCATTCCATTGTTCCTACTTGCTTCTTAATCTCTGATAATACCCTTATTAAAGTATCCATTTCTTCATCAAGCCCTATTGTTATTCTAATGTAATCTCTTATTCTGTCTTTATCAAACCACCGAACCAATATTCCTTTTTCTTTTAACAATAGATAGAGTTCTTTTC
>CACXFN010000128.1 GCA_902766915.1 uncultured Eubacteriales bacterium | reverse complement strand
TTGCTTCTTATGCTTACCCTGAACTTCTGCCTGACCCTTGATTGTTTCTCTGTATGCAATTCTCTGGGGAACAGTCTTAACGTTTACACCGAAACGATCCTTCAGTTTAGCCATCAAGATTCCCAACTGAATGTCTCCCTGTCCACCGATTAACGTCTGATGTGTCTCAGCATTTCTATCTACTGCGATGGACGGATCCTCTTCTCTCAATCTGGAAAGACCAGTTCCAACTTTGTCTTCATCGTTCTTATCTACTGCTTCAATAGCTATGTAGTACGTCGGTGATGGAATATCAAGTGGTGAGTAATTCACAATATTGTTTTTATCGCAAAGTGTATCTCCGGACTGAGTGTATTGCAGTTTTGCTACCGCAATAATGTCACCAGCCTCTGCAGAAGCCATTTCTGTCTGCTCTTTACCGCGGAGTACGAAAGGCTTACCAAGTCTTTCCGGCTTCTCTGCTCTGGAATTGTACATTTCTGCACCACCTGTTAGAGTTCCTGTTACAACCTTCATAACAGAGATTTTTCCAACAAAGGGGTCAACGATTGTCTTAAATACGAATGCGGAACATGCTCCATCCTTGGTGGTTTTAACTTCGATTTCCTCTCCTGCACCATTGGTTGCTTTATAGCTTCCGTGCTGCAAAGGATTAGGTACGCATGCTACCAGCAAATCAAGGATTCCTGCTACACTCTGGTTCATCTGGAAGATAGATGTGCATACAGGAACGATGCTACCCTGGGCAATACCCATGGCTAATCCATGCTTAATTTCATCTTCGGTGAAATCTTCCCCTTCAAAGTATTTTTCCATTAACTCTTCATCGGATTCTGCTATAGCTTCTTTCAGGGAGTCATCTACGTCTCCAAGGGGCCACTGCATTGCAACCAGCTTTGTTCCAAACTTACCCTGGAGAGTTGCCAATGTATCATCAAAGCTGAACTCATCCTTATCCCTTTTATTGATTACTACAAATCTGGGAGTTCCGGTTCTCTCACAAGCGTTCCAAGCAGCCTCTGTTCCAACCTGAATTCCGGATCCGGCATCCACCATGATTACAGCTGCTTCAGCTGCTCTAAGAGCGGCGTTTACTTCGCCAACAAAGTCGAAGTAACCCGGTGTATCGATGAAGTTAATCTTAGTGTCCTTCCATTCAATTGGTACGATGGATGTATTGATTGAATATCCCTTTTCAATCTCCATTTTATCGTAGTCAGATACGGTATTTCCGTCCTCTACTTTTCCCATTTTCTTTGTAACCCCGGTCTCCAGGAGGGCTGCCTCCAGGAATGTTGTTTTACCGGTACCGCCATGACCAAGTAAAGCAACGTTTCTGATTTTTTCGCTTGTGTAGCTTTTCATTTATATTCCTCCTATACAATATCTTTTAGATATTTAATTATTTAAATAAATATGGTTATCTATGCATAATATTGATAAAACATCACGTACCTAACTATTGTATCAAAAAAACAATCTTTCCACAACTTGATTTTTTATGGTATGATTCACCTATGAAAGCGTCACAAAAATACACAAATCAATAATAGGGTTTACCTCACTTATGGCCATTAACCGGCCGATAATACAAATAATTTTACGGAGTTTTTTATGAATGAGAAGCGTTGTAATGTAGATGAAATAGTTGATGCCATTTTTAATGATTATGAGCAAGGTAGAGAAATTGATCGTATGGATTTCTTCGGTCAGCCGGACCAGGATATAGTGAATGATATCCTACAGAAATTATTGCAGATTCTCTATCCCGGTTATTACAGAGATGCCAATTATACCCCGACTAAGGCAAAGCATATGCTGGCAGCTATGATTGAAGATGTGATATGCGACCTATCCAGACAGATAGAAATAGTTCTGGTGAATGATCCACGTTACATGGATGCATCTAAGGATGATCGTCGTAAAGCCGCAGAAGATATCTGCACAGAGTTTTTTAAACAAATTCCTAAAGTTAGAGAATACTTGGACACGGATATTGATGCAACCTTTGATGGAGATCCTGCAGCCTTTGATAAGGTGGAGATCGTCCTGGCATACCCCGGACTCTATGCCACCACGGTGCACAGATTGGCTCATGAATTGGAAAAGCTAAAAGTTCCTTATATTCCTCGCCTAATGAGCGAGCACGCCCACAGCGTAACAGGGGTAGATATTCATCCCGGAGCCAATATAGATAAATACTTTTTTATAGATCACGCCACCGGAATCGTAATCGGTGAGACCTCAGATATCGGAAAACACGTTAAGGTTTATCAGGGTGTGACAATCGGAGCTCTTTCCACTAAGGATGGACAGTCCCTAAAGGGCTCCAAGCGTCATCCTACCATTGAAGATAATGTGACGCTCTATGCAGGTGCAGCAATCCTAGGCGGAGATACGGTAATCGGCCATGACAGCGTTATCGGAGGTTCTGCCTTCGTCACCAAGTCAGTTCCACCCTATTCACAGGTATTGGTCAATATCAAATCCACAGTGGTGGCACCATAGACTTTATTCTACTCCTCATCCGGTAAGGATGTGGTTACATGCACATATGCCATTCTGTTATAGCAGCTAAAAGCATCATCCACCAATGATTTATCCGGTTTCTTAGTAACCAGACTGACTAGCGGAACTATCAATAGCCCTAAAACCATGGCTATTACTCCACAGTTTATTGGCGATTGAATTAGTGTTGGCAAAGCTGTTCTTGCAAACATATTTACAAGCATAAGCCCTACACCAATTATAAAGCTTACATAACAGGCGGCCTTGGTTGTTCCTTTCCAATAGAGGGAATATAGGAATGGAGCCAGGAAGGCACCAGCCAGCGCTCCCCAGGATATGCCCATTAGCTGTGCAATAAATGTAACATTGCTTTTATATTGTATTAATGCGATGATTGCAGATATTGCAATAAAAACAACGATAAATAGCCTTATGGTTATCAATTGCTTCTTTTCATCAAAGCCTCGGCTAATAAAGCCCTTTATGAAATCAATTGTAATGGTAGACGCCGACGCTATAACCAGGGAAGATAGCGTTGACATAGATGCAGATAATACCAGAATTACCACCAATGCTATTAATGCAGGGCTCAAATTTGAAAGCATGGTCGGAACTATAGAGTCATACCCCCCTGAGGCAAGGTCTACCTGATCTCCAAACAATCTACCAAATCCCCCTAAGAAATAACAACCTCCTGCCACCACAAAGGCAAAGAGAGTGGAAATGATAGTCCCTTTTTTTATGGACTGTTCATCTTTTATTGCATAGAATTTCTGAACCATCTGAGGAAGTCCCCAGGTTCCAAGGGAAGTCAAAAGAACCACAAAAAGGAGATTCAAGGGATCTGGTCCCAGGAAAGAATTAAATATTCCCGGCGTTTCAGATACTTCAGGATCAATTACCTGAGCCAGTCCATCCAATGAGGCCATGAGGCCACCTTTGCTGGCTAAAACCGCAGCTATTATGACGATTATTCCCACCAGCATAATCAACCCCTGAATGAAGTCATTTATCGCTGTTGCCATATAACCACCGGCAATCACGTAAATACCGGTAAGTATAGCCATTAGCACTATGCAAATGGAATAATCAATGCTAAATGCCATGGCGAAAAGCCTTGATAGACCGTTATAAAGGGATGCTGTATATGGAATAAGGAATAAGAATATTATTATGGAGGCGATGGTTTTAATGGGTTTACTGTCAAATCTCTTTCCAAAGAATTCCGGCATGGTGGCAGAATCCAATTGCTGTGTCATTAGCCTGGTTCTACGGCCTAAAATAACCCATGCCATTAGAGATCCAATAAGCGCATTGCCTATACCAGCCCAGGTAGCAGCGATACCATATTTCCATCCAAATTGGCCTGCATAGCCTACAAATACAACTGCGCTAAAATAAGATGTTCCATAAGCAAAGGCCGTAAGCCATGGGCCTACGGACCTTCCACCAAGAACAAATCCGTGTACGTCTGTGGCATGCTTTCTGGAGTAAAAACCAATGCCAATAAGTACAGCAAAATATGCTATTAATACTACAATCTTCATTGACTAATTACGCTTCTCTCTTGAAATTTCGACATTATTGAAACTAGTAGTTTATTAGTAGTTTATTTCTTCCGCATTATCCCTTGCGTCCTGAGGAATCTCTATTGAATCCACGTTATTAATTCCTGTGATATTGATGGTTATAACAGCGCGGTCGATTGAGAAGAGTTCCGCCAGATTCATATCTTCACCGTCTTCTCCCTTATTCTCTTCCGCATCCTCCATAGCCTTGGCAATGAGATTCTTCATGGATTCGCTCATGTCGATATTGTATTTTACAATCATCTCATTCTCTGTGTCAACCCAGAAACTTACAGGAATATCGCCCATTGCGTTATACATTTCAGATGCGTCTTCCACACCCATTGCTGCAACCTGCTCTTGCAGTCCGGATTCCTCCAGAACCGCACCTATGGATTCACCTGTTACTACTCCATCAAAGCGGACTGCCTCCACACCATCAACATTCTCTTTTCCTACTTCAGAGAAATTCTCAGCATTTTCTAGATAGACCTTTATGTTAGACTGTGCATTGTACTGGGAGAGTTCGGCAGAATCCATATCCACATTACTCTTCATCCAGGTTTTATCACCGTCTAATTCAATGCCGGAGTACATGACAACCTGATCATTTTCGGTTTCAGCATACATATCCATGCCATAGCTACCCATGTCACCCATATCCATATTTCCTATCATTTCCATGGTTAAAGGATCCTGAATGATTCTAACATCTGCATCCATCAAGCTGTCCATCTTCATTCCAAAGACGTTCATTCCCATATCCATATTGAATTTATAGGTCATGCTCTCGGCATTTTCCATATTCTTAGCAGCTGTCATCAATACTTCAACCATAGTTTTTCCGCTGCTATTTACCGGTTCGCTACTGCCTGCGGATCCTGAATCCTCGGCCTTATTCCCACAAGCGGTCATAGCGAACACCATAACCACCATGAGAACAACTGCTATCTTTCTTACCCAACTTCCCTTCTTAGTCATTTGATTCTCCTTTTTTAAAAAAACAAATCGTTAATCAATTAATATATACCACATTTATCTGTATTTTCAATGGTTTTTTTATGAATGTTTAAGCAGTACTAATAGTGGTTGTTTCCTGATGTTACTTGTTGTTATTTAATG
>CACXFN010000127.1 GCA_902766915.1 uncultured Eubacteriales bacterium | reverse complement strand
GAAGCAGACAAGCTGAAATGGTTCCTGGAACATTTTGAAAATATAAAAAAGCACGAAAAAGATAAGAAAAATGCCGATAATAAACACTAATGATATGCAAATGTAATAAGCCAGCATATACCACCAATGTAAATGTACAACCGATTTCGGTGACGGCGCGAAATACAAGATCAAGCCCCACTATTTCAATGCAGATATCTTATGTAATTTTGAGGAGTACAAGGAACTGATGAAGTGGCACTATTATGATGTGGAGCTGGCGTGAAAAAGGTAATAAATTTAGAATAATATGAAGACTAAAATAAAAAATCTGTTTAATTATAATATAATATAAATTGCAACATCATATTAAAAAGTCTATACTTAATCTAAATTATTAATAAACTATCAAAGGTAAAAATAAAATATGGTTGAAATAGATAAAGATATTGATATACACAAAAAAATACTTTTGTAGATGGTGAGTGTGTAGATTGTGAATAAAATGAATTTTTGATTGACAAAGATTTATACTGATAAAGCTGTTCTTTCTACGAACAAGAATCTTAGAAATTAGAGGGACGTATTGATACATATATTTATGGAGGATGATAATGGAGGGTATAGTTCTTGAAGCGATGTTGGTGGGTGAGATAGAGGGTACTTTTAATGTGCCATCTTATCAAAGAGGGTATCGCTGGAGCGAAGAAGAAGTGACGAGGCTTCTTTCAGACATCCACGACATTTTTGATGAGAATTCGCAAACGGCCAGGAATTATTGTTTACAGCCTATTGTTGTAAGACGCTCTGGAGAACAATTTGATCTGATTGACGGACAGCAAAGGCTTACGACGCTGTATCTCATATATAGGTATATGAGCATTGCGTCAAACGGTTGGCTTGTTAAGTCTCCACGATTTTCGCTGATATATGAGACAAGAACAAAGTCAGCCGAGTTCCTTGAAAAAATGGACAAGTCCTTGAGAGATGATAATATTGACTTCTGGTTTATATGTAATGCTTATGAAACTATAGAAAACTGGTTCAATCAGTTTGGTGATAAGATGTCTGTGGTTATGGGGGATTTTAATGCTTATCTTGCAAAGTATGTGAAGGTAATTTGGTATGAGGTTGATGTATCACAAGATGCTATAGCTTTGTTTACCCGTCTGAATATCGGGAAAATTCCGCTCACCAGTGCAGAACTTATCAAGGCTATGTTTCTCAGCCGAGATCACAACGAAGGAATGGATAAAGAGCGTCAGGAGGAAATAGCTCTCCAATGGGATAATATAGAAAAAGAACTGCATAATGATAAGCTGTGGTATTTCCTTACGAATTCAATCAATACTGGCTACCAGACCAGGATAGATCTGGTGCTTGATCTAATTGCAGGAAAAGTTGGTGATACTAAGGAAAAATATTATACCTTCTTTCGGTTTGATGCTCGTAGAAAGGGTGAAAACTTAAAAGATATTTGGCAGGAAATCCTGCACACATTCCTTATACTGAAGGACTGGCACGGGAACCATGAGCTTTACCATAAGATTGGTTATCTGATAGCATCTCGGTATAAGACACTTTCTGATATTTATGCGGCTTTAAAGAATCAGTCAAAGAGGGAGTTTGTATCTATACTTGATGGTTTCATCCGAGAGAGCATAGATATACAGGAGAATTATGCTGATCTCAGCTATGAGAAAACGGGAGATTATGCAAAGATAAGTCGCCTTCTTCTCTTATTTAATGTTGAGTCGGTAAGAAGGAATGGCGAAAAGACAGAGTGGTTTCCTTTTGATAAATTCAAATATCAAGAAGACGGAAAGGTTGTATGGAGCTTGGAACATATTCACGCGCAGCAGTCGCAAGGTATGAAGAAGCAAGAGGAATGGAGGGAATGGCTCCGCCTCCATATTCCATCGGTTCAGTCTCTTAACGGGGATAATGAGAATCTAATTGCGCAGATGAAAGAGAAGTTCGAGCAACCTATACTATTACGCCAGGATTTTGAACGACTTCAGGAAAAAGTTGTGGAAAGGCTTTCTGTTTCTGGTAACGTGGAATACATGCATTCCATTGCTAACCTTGCTTTGCTTAATAGTTCGGATAATGCAGCATTGAATAACTCAACCTTTGATGTTAAGCGAAATGAAATTATTCAGATGGATAAGAATGGTGCATTCATTCCATTTTGCACAAAGATGGTTTTCCTGAAATACTATACGCCTTCTGAAGAAAATCAGCTTCATTTCTGGGGGCAGGCGGATCGCAGGGCTTATGTTTCCTTTATTAATGATGTACTTAAGGATTACTTGAAAGAGCCAATAACGATGGAGCAGTCGTCTGAAACAGTTGAAGAGAAGGAGGTTAAATAAAAATGGCAACATCACTTCATACTTTGGTAGACATCTTCCATACGGATTTTAATTATGGCGAAGAACCTGCGCCTCTTTCCAAGGTAGTAATACCTATTATTCAAAGAGATTACGCTCAGGGAAGGAAAAGTGCTGAAATATCTAGGGTGCGTTCCCGTTTCCTTGAAGCACTGTATAACGCAATAACAGAAGCTCCTATTACACTAGATTTTGTATATGGGGATATCGATGAAAAGGGTGTTATGACTCCGTTGGATGGACAGCAGAGACTGACGACGCTGTTTCTTTTACATTGGTATGTTGCAAAGAAGGAGAATATCCCTTACGAGGATTATTCATTTTTGGAAAATTTTTCCTACGAAATCAGGTACAGCGCAAGGAATTTTTGCGAATATCTTTTGAAGTATCAACCTCGATTCGATGAAAAACTGTCCGATGAAATTATCGACCAGTCATGGTTCCCGCTTGATTGGATGAAGGATCCTACAATCAATGCCATGCTGGTTATGATAGATGCTATTTCTGAGAAATTCGCAGATGTGGAAAAAATTTGGGAAAAACTATGCGGTAATGCTATTACCTTTTATTTTCTCCCGATAAAGGATATGGGGCTTACTGATGAGCTCTATATCAAGATGAACTCCAGAGGAAAACCTT
>CACXFN010000126.1 GCA_902766915.1 uncultured Eubacteriales bacterium | reverse complement strand
CCTGATGGACGTGGAAGCCTATACCGCAATTCTTTTCAAGAATGTTGTCATTAAAGAGTCGTCCTTTACCGTACAGTTCATCATCATTATTAATAAGCTTGGTTACATCCACTACTCCTGGGCCACCAAATCTTTGTTCCAGAAGAACCTTTTCTCTATCTTCTTTTCTTCTAATAATACTCATATTATCCTCCCATTATGGACTACTAAGAGTTTTCTATTGCATCTATTGCAAGTGCTACCAAGTCATGGAAATTGGCACCGCGAAGAGCATTTACGCCTTTAATGGTTACACCTCCGGGGGTTGCAACCTCCGTCACCATATCCCCGGGGTTCTTTCCCATTTCCAGTTGCAGACGTCCTGTTCCTGCAACCATCTGTGAAACGATCCGATATGCGGCGTCCTTATCCAATCCATATTTTGCTGCGGCATCCCCCAAGGCTTCTATAAACATAGCGGCAAAGGCAGGCCCACAGCTACTTACCTCTCCGGCAAGCCACATTTTTTCCGAAGGGAGAAATTCTATCTCTCCTAATTTCCTTAGGATTCCTTTAACCAACTCCAGTTCAGGATCGCTTAGATTATGCTTTGATTCTATTATGGTTATTCCTTGACAGACTTCACATGGTGTGTTGGGAATTATTGATATATGCTTTACATCCGTACCTTCGAATATTTCCTCGTATTTATCAAAGTCCAATCCAAAGGCAACAGAAATAATAATACATCCTCTTAGTTGATTCTTAATAGGTTTTATTACCTCTTCCACCTGCCCCGGTTTAACGCAAACAAATACAATTCCTGCTTCCTGGGCCACCTCTGCAGCGGTTTTGCATACATGCAGGCCTGCCGCTCTTTCTTTAAATTTTTCGTAATTCGACGCGCAAGCATAAACCTCTCGTGGCTCAATAAAATTTGCATTTATTAACCCATTAAATATTGCCGTGGCCATATGGCCAAAACCTATAAATCCTATATTCATACTTATTGCCCTCTACGTAGTTCCTCCCGGAACTTCTTAACCATATTCTTCTCTGCCCTTGATACTGTCATTTGAGAAACACCCAGCTCCTCTGCAATTGCAGATTGGCTTTTGTTGTTCAAAAATCTTTCTCTAAAAATGAATCTGTATTGGTCATTAAAGGTTTTCATTACCTTTTCAATTATTTCGCCAAGCTCGATTCTGTCATATCCGACTTCGTCAAACCCTGTGTATTTCTCCAAGTAGGAGTTTTCACCTTCCTCTCCGGCATCATCAAAGGTTTTGTCCAGAGAATAGGTACCATAAGCTTGGGCACTATCCAGCGCCTCTATGATTTGGTCCTCCGGAAGACCGGTTTCCTCTGATATTTCAGCAATAGTAGGTTGTCTTTGAAGCTTGGTTGCAAGATTCTCTTTCGCATCCTGAACTTTGGCAGCTATCTCTTTTAATCTTCTGGGAACCTTTAAAGACCATTGTTTGTCCCTAAAGTATTTCTTTATTTCTCCCAATATGGTGGGTGTGGCAAATGTACTGAATTCAAACCCTTTATCCGGATCAAATCTGTCCACGGCCTGAACTAATGCCAGAGCTCCTACTTGATATAGATCGTCGTAATCCACACCTTTTCCTAAGTATTTCCGAATAAGAATATCCACCATATAGAGATATTTCTCTACTATTTCATTTCTCTTTTCTACAGAGGGATTATTTTTATAATCTTGGAATATATCCCTATCCGTCATATACTCTTTACCATTTCAATATATTTATGTCCTGAGTCATCTTTCCCTACGCTAACCTGACTCATTAGGGAATGTAAAAGTATCATTCCCAAGTCGCCTTCTTGGGGACAATTCTGGCATTGCTGACTGATTTTCTCTAAGGAATGCTTATCGCAGGCATCAATAACCTTTACGCAAAATGATCCATGATCCACTGTGTATTCGATTTCATATCTTTCGCTGTATCCGTCACTTCCATGGCATGAAATGTTTTTGCAGGCTTCCACCACAGCTATTTTAATATCCTCTGCCTGCTCCACATCAAAGCCTGCCTGTGCAGCTATGGAGCTGGTGGCCAGTCTAATCATGGTCATATATTCCGGTTTACCCGGTATGATAAATTTTAGGTTATCCATTCTCTTTTCCTCCATTTTGATTGCCAGTTTACGATTATAATCTGGTAATCCTATTCAATATTCGGAGTTACACATAAGGTTAGAGGCTAGATTTTTAACTGTTCTCCCTCTTCACCGGAGGTAGTTTCCTGCTCTTCATCTTCCCCTTCTTTTATTGCCTTGGCCATGGCTACGATTTTGGTTTCTCCTTCCGCCTTCATAATCTTTACACCCTGGGTAGCGCGACCAAGGACCGATACTTCCTTGGCTCTTATTCTAATGATTATTCCATCGGAATTGATTAGGAAGACTTCATCGTTTTCATCAACAACCATGGCACCTATCAGATTTCCTGTCTTTTTGAATTTGGCTTTATCATAGGTGAGCAGGCCTTTTCCGCCACGTGCCTGGATCTTATAATCCTCTACAGGTGTTCTCTTTCCGTAGCCATTTTCTGTTACAACCAAAAGCTGCTGCTTGGGTTCTACCAATTCCATCGCCACCACTTCATCGTCTTTTTCAAGTTTGATAGCACGGACGCCTCCTGCGATTCTTCCCATGGGCCTTACATCCTTTTCTGAGAAACTGATGCATTTACCTTTCTTGGTTACGATGATGATATTGTTTTCTCCTGTGCTTTCTTTGATTCCTATTAGCTCATCATCGTCTTTCAAATTAATGGCAATAAGCCCTGTGGATCTCTTGGTGTCGAATTCATCCATAGAGGTCTTCTTTATGTGGCCATGCTTGGTGACTGCAATCAAATATCTTTCCGGTGAGAAATCCTTTACTGGTATAACCGCAGTTATTCTTTCTCTTTGGAGCATATTTAAGAAATTAATTGCCGGTGTTCCTCTGGCTGTTCTGCTGGCCTCCGGAACCTCATAAGCCTTCAGTTTATGAGCCTTTCCGGTATTTGTAAAGAACATCAAATAGTCGTGGGTAGAGGTCATAACCAAGTCTTTTACAAAGTCATTTTCTCTGGTTGTGATTCCTGTTATTCCCTTTCCTCCTCGCTTCTGAGCCTTATATGTATCCGCCGGTACTCTCTTTATATACCCCAGATGAGTAAGGGTTATAGCAACCTTCTCTTCCTCTACCAGATCCTCTTCATCCAATTCGCCTTCATCTCTAACAATCTTGGTACGACGCTTGTCTCCGTATTTCTTTTTGATTTCCAGGAGTTCGTCCTTAATTACACCCATAAGGAGTTTCTCATCAGCAAGTAGAGACTTGAAGTATGCTATTTTCTTCATTAGCTCTTCGTATTCTGCATCTATCTTCTCTCTCTCCAAACCCTGGAGTCTTCTGAGCTGCATCTCCAGAATGGCTTGAGCCTGTATTTCAGATAGACCAAAACGTGCCATCAGTCTTTCTTTTGCATCGTTATATGATTCTCTGATGGTTTTAATTACTTCATCAATATTGTCAAGTGCTATTCTCAGCCCTTCTAATATGTGAGCTCTTGCCTCAGCCTTATTAAGGTCATATTGTGTACGCCTTGTTACTACATCTTTCTGATGCTTTAGATATTCCACCAGGAAGTCTTTTAAGGTGAGTAGCTTAGGCTGTCCATCCACCAAGGCCAGCATAATCATGCTTACGCTATCCTGGAGCTGGGTGTGCTTGTAAAATCTGTTAAGGGTAATCTGAGGATTGGCATCTCTCTTTAGTTCTATTACAATTCTGATGCCTTCTCTATTTGATTCATCGCGAATCGCCGATACACCATCAACCTTTTTATCTTTCACAAGTTCTGCCATTTTTTCAATAAGGCGTGCCTTGTTTACCATATAAGGTATTTCAGTAACTACAATCTGAGTTTTTCCACCCTTTGTTTCTTCTATTTCACAGACCGATCTAACCTTTACCTTACCTTGCCCTGTTTTATACGCATCCCTCATTCCCGCTTTTCCAAGAATCTGTGCTCCTGTGGGGAAGTCAGGACCTTTGACGATTTTCATTAACTCATCGACTGTGCTTTCAGGCTCATCTATTAGTTGTACGGTGGCATCAATGACTTCACTTAGGTTGTGTGGAGGAATGGATGTTGCCATACCAACTGCAATTCCGTTAGATCCATTTACCAGAAGCTGTGGAAAACGGGCAGGAAGAACTACCGGCTCCTGCTCTTCACCATCAAAGTTGTCTCTAAAATCAACGGTGTCCTTATCTATGTCTCTAAGCATTTCCAATGCAAAAGGAGACATTCTGGCCTCTGTATATCTCTGGGCTGCCGCGCCATCTCCGTCTATTGAACCGAAGTTTCCATGTCCGTCAACCAACATATATCTCATGGAGAAGTCCTGAGCCATTCTCACCATTGCATCATAAATTGATGAGTCACCGTGAGGATGATATTTACCCATTACTTCACCCACAATACGGGCTGATTTTTTATGGGGTTTATCTGGTGTAACTCCCAGATTTCCCATACCATATAGGATTCTACGGTGTACAGGCTTTAGTCCATCTCTTACATCCGGAAGGGCACGTCCTACAATAACGCTCATTGCGTAATCGATATAGGACTGCTTCATTTCCTTGTATATTTCTTGCTGCTCTAATTTGGCATCTTCAATTAAATTTTTACCAATGTTTTTTTCTTTATTTTTATCTGCCATTTCTGCCCCTCCTTTCTTAGATGTCTATTTCTGCCGTTAGGGCATTTTCTTCTATAAATGCTTTTCTGGGAGGAACCTTATCCCCCATTAAAACAGTGAATATTTCATCTGCCTTTGCTGCATCCTCTACAGTTATTTGAACCAAGGTTCTATTGTTATAGTCCATGGTGGTTTCCCATAATTGATGGAAATCCATTTCTCCAAGACCTTTGTATCTTTGGATATCTGTCTTTGTTTTCTTTTCGCTAAGCTTTTCCATTAATTTTTCCTGCTCAGGTTCGGAATAAGTATAATATACATCCTTCCCTTGCTTTGTCATGAAAAGTGGTGGCTTAGCCGCATAAATATATCCTCCTTCAATCAAAGGTGTCATGTGACGATAGAAGAAGGTTAGAAGAAGAGTTCTTATATGTGCGCCATCTACGTCAGCATCTGTCATTATAATAATCTTATGGTATCTTAGCTTACTTTCATCGAATTCGTTTCCTATACCACAACCAAAGGCTGTTATCATATTTTTGATTTCTTCTGAATTTAGTATTTTATCCAGACGTGCCTTCTCAACGTTTAAGATTTTTCCTCTAAGGGGAAGTACCGCCTGACGGATTCTATCACGACCCTGTTTGGCAGATCCACCTGCGGAATCACCCTCTACAATGAATATTTCTGATAGTTTAGGATCCTTTTCGGAGCAGTCTGCCAGTTTTCCCGGAAGAGAATTACTACCTAAGACGTCTGTCTTTCTAACAGTTTCCCTGGCTTTTCTAGCAGCTTCTCTGGCTCTTGATGCCTGGAGACATTTTTCTATTATTGCCTTAGCTTCCTTTGGATGCTCATCAAGGTATGCGGTTAAATTATCATTTGTAGCTGTTTCTACAAATCCACGAACTTCAGATGTTCCCAGCTTGATTTTTGTTTGAGATTCAAACTGCGGGCGTTCCAATTTTACTGAAACTATTCCTGTTAATCCTTCTCTTACATCTTCACCTGAAAGAGCAGCATCCTTTTCCTTCAAAAATTTGTTTTTTCTGGCATAGTCATTAATACAACGTGTAATTGCCGATCTGAATCCTGCCAGGTGGGTACCACCCTCTATTGTATTAATGTTATTTGCATATGTAAGAACAAGTTCGCTATATGCATCTGTATACTGCATAGCAACTTCTACTTCCATATTGTTCTTTTTGGATACTTCAAAGTGAATAACGTCTTTATGAAGAGGTTCCTTATTTTTGTTCAAAAACTCTACATATTCTTTTAATCCGCCTTCGAAATAGAAGGATTCTTTTTTCTTTTTTCCTTCCCTTTCATCAGAAACTGTTATTTTAAGGCCTTTGTTCAAGAAGGCCATTTCCCTAAATCTTTGCATCAGGGTGTTATAGTCAAAATTTGTGTCCTCAAATATTTCTTTATCGGGCCAAAAAGTGGATTTTGTTCCTGTTCCTCTGGCATCTCCTACTATTTCAAGTGGTGTCTGAGATTCTCCTCTAATGTATTCCTGTCTATATAGGTTTCCATTTCTCTTTACTTCAACAACCATTCTCTCAGACAATGCATTTACAACGGATGCACCTACACCATGGAGACCTCCGGATACTTTATATCCTCCTCCTCCGAATTTACCACCTGCATTTAGCTTGGTGTGAATGATTTCTACGCCTGACATACCATATTCTTCGTTAATATCTACAGGCATTCCTCGACCATTATCTTCAACAGTAATAGAGCCATCCAAATTAATTGTGACATTTATTTTGTCACAAAAACCCGCTAAAGCCTCGTCCACACTGTTATCTACTACTTCGTAAACCAGATGATGAAGTCCACTTGGTCCTGTACTTCCTATATACATTCCCGGGCTTTTTCTAACCGGTTCCA
This sequence comes from uncultured Eubacteriales bacterium, assembly GCA_902766915.1. Classification (GTDB taxonomy): domain Bacteria; phylum Bacillota; class Clostridia; order Peptostreptococcales; family Anaerovoracaceae; genus Eubacterium_B. Next base: position 24,865 of record CACXFN010000126.1, on the reverse strand, counting down.
GCCCCTCCAAAACCTGGAGTTGCGCAGTAGTATATTGATTTCCTGCATTTTGCTTTTCTGCGCTCATTTCTTCCCCGCTTTCTTACTTTTATGTTTGATTTTTGTAAAAAATTTATTAATAATGGAATATTGTTGATTTTTCAATAAAAACAATATCTTGTGCTTAATAAAGCATCAATACATTATATATTAAAATTCCTTTTTTAGCAAGTTTTTTTGATTTTCTCAAAAAATATAAAAAAATAAATAAAAATCGCTCTATGGCGATTTTTTTGGCTTATTTTTAATTAATATTTTAAGATTACCTTACTTTTCCCTTACAATTTCAACGTTTCCGTTATCTACACTATATATTGTTGTTTTTTTACCCTTTTTTTCTATGTTTTTTATGACCTTTTCATCTATCTCCGTTGCTGTAATAAATAACTGGTTTTCATCAAGAGTTTTAATTAGAAACTCCTGTCTATTTGTGTCTAATTCACTCATAACATCATCTAATAATAGAATTGCTTCTTCTCCGGTTTCTTCTTTAATTAGTGATAATTCAGCCAATTTTAGAGATAAAGCACAGGTTCTTTGCTGCCCCTGGGATCCATAATTTCTCATATCTATATCGTTAACAAAAAAAGCTATATCGTCTCTATGTGGTCCTATTGATGTGGTTTTATTTTCTATATCTTTATTTCTTTTTTCAAATAATAAATTCAGGAAAAGATCCTTTTGTTTTTCTTTATCATCCAAAAAATCAATATTTGGTTCATATTTCAGTCTTAACTTCTCCCTATTCTCAGTAATACCTGAATGAATCTTATTGCTTATGTTATCCAATTTATCTATAAATACTTTTCTTTGATTTATTATATTGGATCCATAATTAGCGATTTGTTCATCCCAAATATCCAGCATATCCAAATTAGTTTTATTATCCCTTAAATTATCCCTATTTAGGTCTTTCAAATAATTATTTCTTTGTTTTAATGCTCTCCTATAATTTAAATAGTTTTCATAATAAGAAGGAGAAATCTGACACATTTCTCTATCTAAAAACCTCCTTCTTTTTTCCGGCTCATCTTTTATTAATTTTAAATCCTCAGGCGAAAAAACAACAATTAACATGTTATTTATCAATTCTGAAGTCTTAGAAAGTATTTTTTTATTCTTTTTTATTCTTTTTATCGATGAATTACTTCCTTTTTTCTCTAATTCTACGTCTATTTCTATATCAAATGAATTTTTTTCTGCAATTACCTTAATAAATGCGTTATTTTTATTAAAATTAATCAATTCTCTATCATTTTTTGTTCTAAATGATTTACCAATTGATGTAATATAAAGAGCTTCGATAAGGTTTGTTTTTCCTTGTGCATTTTTCCCAAGGATTAAATTTACCCCTCTATCGAAGCTTAAATTGAGTTCATTATAGTTTCTAAAATTTATTAGTTCTAAACTTTTTATATTCATATTCTCACTGGAAGAACCAAATATACGTAATTATCTTTATCAACCGGTGTAATCAGACATGGTGTAATAGGAGTATTCATATTGAGAATAACCTCATCATCGCTAATTACCTTTAATACATCTATCATATATCTTGCGTTGAATCCGATTGTAATATTATCTCCACTTTTTTCAACTAGAATATCTTCTATTGATCCACCTTCTTCTGAATTAGAACTTACTGTAAGAATATTATCCTTTGCAGATATCTTTATAAGATTATTTTTTCCCTCTGTCATTATAGAAGCTCTTTCAATTGAGTCTATTAATTCATTCTTATTTGCTCTAATTCGGATAGGAGAATCTTTTGGAATAATATCTTTATATTTTATAAATTCACCTGCTATCATTCTAAGTGATATTTTTGTGTCATCAATCTTTATTATTATTCCTTTATCATCATAAATAAATTCTACTTCTTCACCTTCTGCTTCGGCGAATATTTTATTAACATCATTTATCAGCTTTGAAGATATTATAAAGGATTCTTCCTCTGCACTTTCTACTTTTTCTGTATTTACAGCCATTCTGAATCCATCTATTGCAACTGTTCTAATTTGGTTATATGACATTTCAATTAGAACGCCTGATAATACACCCTTTGTTTGATCTATACTTGCTGCAAAAGATGTGTTTTTTATCATTTTTGATAATATTTCTTTATTTATAACTAATTTTTCTTTATAATTTTCATCTGTTGTAATTACAGGAAACTCGCTACCCTCCATTCCTATAATAGAAGTATTTGAATTTCTGCATTTTATGTTTATATTACTAAGGTCAGAAGATATTTCTATTTCATCATTAGGTAATTTTCTAATTAGATCACTAAAAATTTTATATGGAATTATTACACTTCCATCTTCTTTACCTTCTACTTCCATCATAACTTCAATTGTTATATCCATATCGGAGGAAGTCATTTTTAAGTTATTATCATTTAGATTAATTAATATTCCTTTCAAAGAAGGAATTGTTGTTCTAACACTTACTCCTTTAGAAAGTATATTTAACTTTTTTATTAATTCTTGTTGATTACAAATAAACTTCATTTTTTCCTCCGTCATCTTCTTTATATATATTTAATATAATAGTATTTGTAATAATGCTTATGATATTTAGGATAAGTCGCTTTTATATTGATATTTAGGTATTTATTATCAAAAACGTATTTTTTACTAATATAATATACTTTTATTATTACTTTTTATAATTAAATTTTTAATATATATATTTTAAATATTTTTTATGCTTTCTTTTATTTCGTTAATACATTTTCTTAGATGATCATCTATTTTTATCTCTTCTTCTATCTTATCACAGGCATGTTTTACTGTTGAATAATGCTTATTTCCAAAAATACTTCCTATTCTAGGAAGAGAATAATCCGTCATTGTTCTACATAAGAACATTGCAATTTGTCTTGGATAAGCAAATTCAGCTTTTCTTGATACCGAATCAAGATCCGATATTTTTATACTGTAATATTTTGCCACTGCTGATTTAATTTTTTGTGGTGTTACGCTACTTCCTGATTTAAAGATATCTTTAAGAAGCATTTTAGCAAAAGGCAGTGATGGTTTTTGACCTACTTCTCTGGAAATATTAACTACTGTTGTGAAGGAACCTTCAAGTGTTCTAATATTATCTTTATTTTTTTCTGCTATATATTCAATTACTTCCTTTACTTCATCGTTTATTTCAATATCCATGAGTTCTGCTTTTTTTTGCAAAATAGCAACTCTCATTTCGTAATCAGGAGCATATACTCCTACAGTTGTATTCATTAGAAACCTTGATTTTAATCTTTCATCAAAGGAAGTTAGTTCACTTGGTGAGCGATCTCCGGATACTATTATTTGCTTATTATCCTGGAGTAGAGAATCGAAGGTGAAAAAGAATTCATCCTGGGTTTTAACTTTATCTTCTAAGAATTGAATATCATCTATAAGAAGAACATCTGCTTTTCTGTATTTATCTTTAAATTCATATTGCTTTTTGGTTTGTAGAGATTTAATAAAGTCATTGGTAAATGTTTCTGCTGAAACATATAAAACCTTTATATCATCATTGTTTTCTAATAGATATATACCTATTGAATTTAATAGATGTGTTTTACCAAGTCCTGAATTTCCATAGACAAATAAAGGATTATAAACATCTGAAGGTGAGTCAGCTACTGCTTTACAGACTGCAGCGGCAACATTATTGCAATCACCTATAACAAAATTGTCAAAGGTAAGATTTGGATCAAACATCCTCATATCTCTAAAAATTGGGTCGTTAAATGATGTAAAAGATGGAGGAGCGTCTTCGTCGCTAATTACCTTAGGTTTTTCTTTATATTCAATGGTGTTTTTTATTATAACTTTATACTCTTTACTTAGAATTTCAGAAAAGGCTGCAGCAAAAAGATGAGCATAACGTCTTTTTACAACGTTTACAATCATTTCATTAGAAGATTCCAAATATATAATTGGAGGATTATCTATTTTCTCTCTTAATTTTACCGGAGAAATGAAGGTGCTAAATGTTATACTATTAACCTTTGTTGAAATTTGAGCGAGAACTTCTTCCCATATATCTATAATATTATCCAAAATGAACTCCTTAATATTTTAATGAGGTGAAACTATTTTACAGAATAAGTTATCCTAAAGCAAGAGGTAATATAAGGAAAAAAACAGAATGCAAGGTATAAAAAATTCAAAAAAGTGTATATAATTATCCTTACTTTTATCCTTATATAAGGATAACTTTTTCCACATGTTGAGGATAAATCATTGCTATCTATGAAATTTAGCCAATTATCAACGAAATCGTTGACATTGTATGCTTCTTTGTTATAAAATAACTGCGTATGTGCTGTTGAAATTTAGACTGCACCAATTTTATTTTACAGAGATAGGAGGTAAATGAAAGTGAAAAGAACATTTCAGCCAAAGAACAGACAGAGAATGAAAGAACATGGCTTTAGAAAAAGAATGAAAACTAAGAGTGGCAGAAACGTAATCAAGAGAAGAAGACTTAAGGGAAGAAAAAGACTTTCTGCATAATCATTCTTTTAAATTTTTGTTTAGAATGCTATCGGATAGCAAACATATTGTTTAATTGATGTTAAACGAAAAAGTATTGAGAAACAAGACGGATTTTGACAAGCTTTATAAGCAGGGAAAATCTGTCGGAGACAAGTATGTGGTGGTCTTTGTTAGACCAAATGGAAAAGAGATTGTAAGAACAGCATTTCTCGCCAGTAAAAAAGTTGGAAACAGCGTGGAGAGAAATCGAGCAAGACGCCTGATGAAAGAAAGCTATAGGCTTTCCCTTGCAGATGTCCTTAAAGGGGTGGATGTCGTTTTTATAGCAAGGAACACGATCAAAGACAAGAAACAGAAAGAGGTAGAGCGTTCTATGAACGCAGCACTGACAAAGGTCGGTATTCTTTATAAAAAGAAATGAGATATATTAGTAAGTTTTTTAGCGGAATTTTGATTCTTCTGATACGTTTTTATCAAAGGTTCATTTCTCCACTATTTCCTAGTACATGTCGATTTTATCCGTCCTGCTCCACCTATTTCATCCAGGCCCTTCAGCGATACGGAGTACTCAAGGGAAGTTTTTTGGGAATCAAGCGTATTTTAAGATGTCATCCGGGGAATCCCGGTGGCTATGACCCGTTAATATAACGGAGGTTTTTGACTTATGATGAGCTTTTTAGCAAAGCCGTTCGGGTTTATATTACAATTTTTGTATGGCATTTTAGGAAGCTATGGTATTTCTATTGTCATTCTTTCTGCTATTATCAGAATAGCCATGTACCCTATCTATAAAAGGCAGATAGTTAGTACATCGGATATGACTGAGTTTTCGCAGAAAAGCCAGGAAATACAGAGAAAATATGCCAATGACAGAGAAATGATGAATCAAAAGATGGCAGAGCTCCAAAAGGAGACGGGATATAATCCTGCCAGCGGATGTCTGCCTATCTTTGTTCAGATGATTGTAATATCCGGACTTTTTGTATTACTCCGCTATCCTCTCAACTATATAACAGATGAGAGTATGGTATTTGCAGTACATGAATCATTCTTATGGATGAAGGATTTAAGCCAGCCGGATCCGTGGATTCTACCAATACTATCCGGTATATCCACTTTTATATCCTTTAACATGACTGCACAGAACCCCCTGAATGCAGGAGGCGGTAGTAATCCAACAACAAAGATTATGAAGTATGTATTTCCAATCATGATTATGTGGTTGGCCCATTCATATCCTGCAGGAATCGCGATTTATTGGTTCATAAGCCAATTTGCACAGATTTTCTTTAACCTCAGATTTAATAAGCTAAGAAAACAGTTGCAGGAAGAAAAGGAAAGGGAAAAAAGAAGAGAAGCAAAAAAGAAAAAATAAAGTGCAATTAATGAGGATAATACAGTATGAAAAAAAGACAAAACAGGATGCCCATTAGAAGGGCTCCGGAGATAGAGTTTTTAGACTCTATAGAAAGATGGGGAAATGATGTCGAAACCGCTGTAAGACTAGCCTTAGACGAGTTAAAAGCTGATATAGAAGAAGTGGAAGTAGAGGTTTTGGAAGAACCATCAAAGGGTTTCTTCGGAATAGGAGCAAAATTAGCAAAGGTTAGAGTAACTAAGAAAAATATTCATGAAGAAGTGGTTCCCGCTATAGAAGAAGCATCAAAGAAAAAGGAAAGAGGTCCTATTCGAAAAGAGGAATTGACGGAAGAAGAGAAAAATAGTATCAATTCCACAAAGGAAAACAGAAAAGAAAGAGATAATAGGGATAACCGCAGTAGAGGTAAGAACCGCAATAAAGGCGGAAATCATAAGGACACACCCAAAGAAGTGACAAATGAACCTGAAAAAGAAGCTCAGAATGATGTGGTAAATGAAGCATCCATAGAGAGCAGACTTCCGGAAGAACCTATTGTTCCGATGGTGGATATAGCGAGCTTAACCAACTTAGATGATAATAACGAAGGCCTTATGTTTTTAAAGAATATCAGCAAAGAAATGGGCTTGGAAGTTAACATTGAAGGTAAGACTGATGGAAAAGATATGTTTTTCTTCATTGAAGGAAAGGATTCCGGAACCATCATAGGAAAGCGTGGAGCCACGTTGGATGCGATCCAGTACTTAACAAGCCTGGTAGTAAACAAGGAAGGAAAAGACTATATCAGAGTAGTTGTGGACGCGGAAAACTATAGGTCTAAGAGAGAAAAATCTTTAGAGAAATTGGCTATTAGATTAGCTGATAAAGTGGCGCGTACCAAGAGAAGCTACAAGCTGGAGCCTATGAACCCATACGAAAGAAAGGTGATCCATGCCACCCTTCAGGGAGATAGCAGAATTAAGACCAGAAGTGAAGGTCAGGATCCTTCCAGAAGAGTAATCATTGAGGTAAAATAGTATTAACCTAAATAACAAGGAGGAGATGGTGATAGCCATCTCCTCTCTTACTATAGCAAAACCCCACGTTGGACGCGGGGATGCTTTTTTTGATATTTGATCAATACTTTGAAATACTTTATTCTTATTAATCCCTTTTACTGCATGTAGTTTTGTAGTAATATATTGGCTATGGAAGATACGATTGTTGCAATTGCCAGCCCTGCGGGAGATGGCGGTATAGGAATAGTTAGAATAAGCGGAGAAAAATCAAGGGACATTCTCCTGGATATTTTCGTGCCCGCAAGCCGGAAGGATAAATTTGAGATAGAACCTCGGAAGCTTGTTTATGGAAATATTGTTGATCCACAAACAAAAGAAACAATAGATGAGGTATTAGCGGTTTATATGCCCTCCCCTGCCACCTATACCAGGGAAGATATAGTGGAGATAGACTGCCATGGAGGGACAATTCCCATGGCAAAGGTGCTTCATTTAATACTAGATCAGGGAGCAAGGCTTGCTGAGCCGGGAGAATTTACTAAAAGAGCTTTTCTAAATGGAAGAATAGATTTAAGCCAGGCAGAGGCGGTGCTGGATGTTATAAATGCCAAAACCGATGATTCTCTAAATGTGGCAATTAATCAGCTTCAAGGGAAGTTTTCTGAGGAAATAGCCACAATTAGGAAAAAGATTACAGATATTTTAGTGGATATAGATGTGAATATTGACTATCCCGATGAAGATATAGAAGAGCTAACTTATAACAAATTGGAAAGTGAATTGGCAGATGTCCAAAAGGAGCTTGAGTCGCTTCTGGAAAGTGCAAAAACCGGAAAAATATTAAGGGATGGTTTAAATATAGCTATTATCGGAAAACCGAATGCAGGAAAGTCCTCTCTTTTAAATCTATTGCTAAGGGAATCCAGAGCAATTGTTACGGACATACCCGGAACTACCAGGGATACGATAGAAGAATTTGCAAATATAATGGGCATCCCCGTAAAGCTCACAGATACAGCGGGAATCAGGGAAACCACAGATAGAATCGAATTGATAGGGATAGAAAAATCCAAAAAAAGTTTGGAAGATGCGGATTTAACTATTCTAATGATTGATGTTTCCGAACCCTTTGATGAGGAGCTAAAGAACCTTATAGCAGAAGTAAATCCGAAAAATACCCTACTTATTTTCAATAAGATAGATAAAGATATGGTTATTTCAAAGATGGATGCGGAAGGAATTATACAAAATTCAGGTAATCCTTTTGTTGAACATCTTACCTGCTCTCTTTTAAACAAAGCTGATATTAAAAAGATTGAAGAAGCGATTTTCAGAATGTCAGGCTATGATCCCCTTTCCCTTGATAATCATCAAAGGAAGAAAGGCAGCGCTATTGTTACCAATATGAGGCATAGAACCATGATTGAAAGTGCTGTAAAATCAATTAAAGACGGACTTAATGGCGTAATGGCTGCTCTTCCTTTAGAAATAATTGAGATAGACGTTAGAAATGCATATGAGCATTTAGGATTTATTACAGGAGAATCTGTGCAGGAAGATATTATTGAGGAAATCTTCAGCCGTTTCTGCCTTGGAAAATAAGGATTAATAAAAAATATGGATACATATTTGATGGGAGAATATGATATTGCGGTAATCGGAGCAGGACATGCAGGTTGTGAGGCAGCCCTTGCTTCAGCTCGACTTGGAAACAAAACCATAATGTTCTCCATAAACTTAGAAGCGATTGCCATGATGCCCTGCAATCCGGCTATAGGTGGAACCGGCAAAGGCCATTTAGTAAGAGAAATAGACGCTATGGGCGGAGAGATGGGCATTAATATTGATAAAACCTTTATACAAAGCCGTATGTTAAATACAGCAAAGGGCCCTGCGGTTCATTCTCTAAGGGCACAGGCGGATAAAGCCTGGTACCATAGAGAGATGAAGAAAACCATTGAAAATCAGCCAAATTTAGACATGAAACAGGATGAGATAATAGATCTTATTCTGGAGGAGTGTTCCGAAGAAGGAAAAGACATTAAGCATAAAAAAGTTACCGGTGTAATCACAAGAACCGGTGCTATTTACACAGCAAAGGCAGTAATAATAGCTACAGGTACATTTCTCAACGGAAAGATTTTTATAGGAAGCAGCGTTACAGATAGCGGCCCAAATGGGCTTGCTCCGGCCAATATTCTATCTGACAACCTAAGGAAATATGGCATAGGCCTAAGGCGATTTAAAACAGGTACTCCTGCCAGAGCCTTGGCCGGGACTTTTGATTATTCTAAAATGACGGAACAAAAGGGCGATCCTGAAATAATCCCCTTCTCTTTCATGAACGACAGTTTATCCAGGAACCAGATATCCTGCTGGCTCACCTATACAAATGAAAAAACCCATGATGTGATTAGAGCGAATTTCCACAGGTCTGCGCTGTTTGGTGGACAGATTGAAGGAATAGGACCAAGATATTGTCCATCCATTGAAGATAAAGTAAATAGGTTTGCGGATAAAGAAAGACATCAGCTTTTTATTGAGCCTGAGGGCCTGGATACTGATGAAATGTATATTCAGGGAATGAGCTCCAGTCTACCGGAGGATGTACAGAAAGATTTCTATCATACGATAGAAGGATTAGAAAATATTACCATAACAAGGCCTGCATATGCAATAGAATATGATTGCATAGATCCGCTGGACTTAAAGGCCTCTTTAGAGAGCAAGGCAATAAAAAATGTTTTTTGTGCCGGGCAGTTTAATGGAAGTTCAGGCTATGAAGAAGCAGCAGCACAAGGATTAATGGCGGGAATCAATGCCGCTATGGCAATATTTGGAAAAGCCCCCGTTGTTTTAGGAAGAAACGAGGCTTATATTGGCGTTCTCATCGACGATTTAGTGACTAAAGGTACAAATGAACCTTATAGAATAATGACCTCCAGAGCGGAATATAGGCTCCTTCTCCGCCAGGACAATGCAGACGACAGATTGACGGAGCTGGCTTATAATATAGGTTTGGCCACAGAAGAAAGATATAATAGATTTAAGAAAAAGAAAAAAGAAGTAGAGACGGAAAGGCTTAGACTAGAGCAAACTCAGATAAAAGCAGATGTGATTAATCCTCTTTTGGAGCGCCTTAACAGTTCCCCTATTACAGGAAGTATAAGTCTGGCAGAATTATTAAAACGCCCGGAGATAAACTATGATAATTTATTGGAGGTAGATGGGAACAGACCTCCCCTTTCCTACCATGCACGGGCACAAATAGCTGTGGAAATTAAATATAGTGGATATATAGAAAAGCAAAGAGAACAGGTAGAGAAATTTAAACGAATGGAAAATAAAACTCTGCCTGAAGAACTGGATTACTTGAAAATGGAGGGTTTAAGAATAGAAGCTGCGCAAAAATTAAACCATATGAAGCCATCCTCCATAGGACAAGCATCAAGAATATCCGGTGTCTCCCCTGCTGATATCAATGTTCTATTGGTATATTTAGAGAAAAAAAGACGAAAATGAAAGAAGAAACCAATATAAGAAAAATCTTTGAAGCTTATGAATTAGACTGCTCCCCTACTCAGGAATCTCAGTTTTATTCCTATATGAAAAGGCTTCTTAAATATAATGAAAGCATTAATTTAACAGCCATAAAAGAGGAAGAAGAATTCATTTTAAGGCATTATGTGGATTCATTATCAATAATAGGCCTGGATCAATATAATAATGCTAAAAGAATTATTGATGTTGGAACCGGTGGCGGGTTCCCCGGTGTCCCCCTGGCAATAATGAATCCCGAAAAAACATTTACGCTGCTTGATTCCTTAGACAAAAGGTTAAAAATAATAGATGAGATTTGTTCAGAGATGCGGCAAGAATCAGAAACAATCTCTATAAGCAATGTTTGTACACTCCATCAGAGAGCAGAAGATGCTGGGCAAGATTCCAATTATAGAGAGCAGTTTGATCTCTGCGTATCAAGGGCTGTCGCAGATCTATCGGTGCTGACGGAGTACTGCCTCCCCTTTGTTGGGCCAGGAGGATATTTTATAGCTTATAAAAGCAGAAATGTTGAAGAAGAACTGGCGGGAGCGAAAAAGTCAATAAATACACTTGGGGGTGACTATTCAGAAATTAGTATCGCTGATACCATTACTGATCAAAGTTTGATAATAATCCCGAAAAAGCACCCTACTCCATCGAAATATCCTCGTCGACCGGGAGATCCAAAACGTAAGCCAATTAAATAAATGCCATTAAAATGTTTCACGTGAAACAATTTTGTAAAAAAGAGCAAAATTGTTTCACGTGAAACATTTTTTTGTGGATTTAATTGGTAAAAGAGTGTATAATGGTATAGATGATTAATCACATGTTCATGGAGGTAGTGAATTGGGAAAAGCGATAGCTATTTTTAATCAAAAGGGTGGTGTTGGAAAAACTACCACCAATATAAACCTGGGGGCATGCTTAGCCATGATTGGCAAGAAAATTCTTATTCTTGATATGGACCCTCAGGGCAATACCACAAGCGGCGTTGGAATTCAAAAGAAATCCTTGGACTATACGGTATACGACTTATTGATTGAGGATAGTTTTGATACGGATGTTGCTATACTTAAAACCGCAGTTGATAATATGGATATTATCCCCGCAAGTGTTGATTTAGCAGGGGCAGAGATTGAATTGGTGCAAATAGAAGGCAGGGAGAAAAGACTTAGAAATGCCATAGATCAGGTTAGGGACAAATACGACTTTATCTTTATAGATTGTCCACCATCGCTGGGTCTTTTAACTATTAATGCCTTAACCGCAGTGGAAACTGTGTTAATTCCAATTCAATGCGAGTTTTATGCACTGGAAGGTGTAAGTCAATTGGTTAATACCATTGAGTTGGTTAAGAACAACCTTAATCCTAAATTGGAAATAGAAGGAGTAGTCTTGAGTATGTTTGACGGACGCACCAATCTATCCATTCAGGTTGTTCAGGAGGCAAAGAAGTATTTCGGAGCAAAGGTTTATTCCACAATCATCCCCAGGAACGTAAGACTAGCAGAGGCTCCAAGTTATGGAATGCCAATAGTTCAGTACGATCCAAAATCCAAAGGTGCAGAGGCGTATACGGAATTTGCTAAAGAATTTCTGGAGAGAGAGGAAGAGTAATGGCTAAAGATCCAAAGAGAAGAGGCTTGGGTATGGGCCTGGGTGCCCTATTTGAAAGCAGCAACCCGGTAGAGACAGTTCCGGCAAACAATCAGATGTCAGGAAATGCCATATCTTATATAGATGTAAATGATATAAAGCCTAATAGCAATCAACCGCGTAAAAACTTTGATGAAGAAAAGATTCAGGATTTGGCAGATTCCATAACTGAACACGGTATTATACAACCCCTCATAGTTAGGAAGTCAAAGGTTGGTTACGAAATAGTTGCCGGCGAACGTAGATATAGAGCTGCAAGAAAAGCAAATCTACGAAAAGTACCTTGCATTGTCAGGGAGTTCTCAGATGAAGAGAATATGCTTATTGCCATTATTGAAAATATGCAGCGAGAGGATTTAGATCCCATAGAGGAAGCAGAGGGCCTTAATCAGATGATTAAGGTCTATGGACTAACCCAGGAAGAAGTATCGAAAAACATAGGAAAATCAAGGCCTTACATTAGTAATACCCTTAGACTGTTAAGCCTCCCGGAAGAGGTTAAGGAGATGTTAAGGAAGGGAGAACTTTCCTCGGGGCATGCCAGATCTATTCTTGCTATTTCCGGAGATGCCAAAAGAATAAGCCTCGCCAAGAGAATTGTTAATGAGGGATTATCTGTCAGGGAATCGGAAAAAATTGCATCCGGTAAGATTGTGAAAACTGCCAGACCAAAACCCAGGCCAAAAAACAGAGAAATTGCATGGGTTGAGGAAGAACTAAAGGAAATTTTTGGCACAAAGGTTAATATCGTGGCTAATAGTAAAGGTGGAACCATTGAATTGGAGTACTATAGCGTAGAGGAGCTTAATAGACTTATAGAAATGCTTAGGAACGCTAGATAATAATTGAGCTTAATGGTATAAATAACCATTACAAGGAATATCTACAAAACAGAAAAATGAGAACTATAGCGGATAATGTGGTATAATATTATTCGCTATTTATTTTAGAGAAGCGTCAAAAGGATTCGCTTCGTATAGCTGATATTTTGCATGTAATTTATTTGAGTGATAGAGAAAAGAATGAACAGAGAGGCAATAGACAGTATAGTTAATTCCCATATACCTTTACCTATTTGTGCGGTAAGTAATACCGGTAAAATCCTTGAATCCAATGACAAGATGAAGGATGTTTTTCCCTACGGAAATATTGAAGACTCGGATATTTTCACATTAACAGGCATTAAGGTGAAGGATATCTTTGATGAAAAAGGTGAAGGTAGTGGAAATCCAATGATAATTAGCCGTAATGAACGGAAATTTAAAGTTGAACCGGAGATACTTTCCGAAGAGGCTGCACTTCTTTATTTCCATGATGTTACGGAATATGAAGCCCTAAAGGCCAGGTACGATGACGAAAAAATCTGCGTTTGTAAAATAAGCATTGATAATTATGACCAATTCAATGATGCAGTGTCTCCGGAAAAAGGAATGACTACCACGGCAGAAGTAAATAAAATGATTAGACAGTGGGCCCAGGAAATAGATGGATCAGTCGACAAAATAAAGGATTCCTTATACATCATTCATTTCCAGCAAAAATATCTGGAAGGGCTGATGAACGGTAAATTTGATTTATTGGATAAGGTTAGAGCCCTGGAGACCAGTGTTGATTTCCCGCTAAGTCTAAGCATGGGAATAGGAGTAGGGGGTCAGGATATTTCCGAAACCGCAAATTATGCCGCCGGTGCAATGGATTTGGCAATGGGAAGAGGCGGGGATCAGGCTGTAGTCAAGAATGAAAGCAGAATACAGTATTACGGCGGAAAAACCCAGTCTGTTGAGAAAAGCAATAAGGGGAAATCCAGAGTTGTTGGCCACGCCATTAAAAAACTCATGGAAGAATCCAAAACCGTACTCATAATGGGACATAAACATGCTGACATGGACGCCTTCGGTTCTGCCCTTGGAATATATAGAATGTGTATTGCCTGTAAGGTAGATGCACACATAGTTATAAACGAAGTTCCTGAATCTCTGAAACCATTTTATAAGCAGGTAGAAGATGCAGGAAATTACAGCCTTATCCGGACAGAAAAAGCGAGAAATCTAGCCAAGGATAATGGACTGGTTGTGGTCCTTGACACCCATAGGCCAAGCTATGTGGAAGATCCGGAATTATTGGAAATAGCGGATAAAGTGGTAGTTATCGACCACCATAGGAGAGCCGAAGAAATAATCAATAATCCCACCCTGGCCTATATTGAAAGTTATGCTTCCTCCACTTCAGAATTAGTCACAGAGATTTTACAATACATATTAAATCGAAAAATCCTTATTCGACTGGAAGCGGAGGCGTTACTGGCGGGAATGACCATTGATACCAATAGATTCGCGGTAAAGACCGGAGTTAGAACCTTTGAAGCTGCGGCATGGCTAAGACGTTCCGGAGCAGATACGGCAGAAGTAAAACGATTCTTCCAAATGGATCAGGATACATTCATGCTTAAAGCCAAGGCCATTGCCTCAGCAGAAATTCTGCCATCAGGCTATGCAATGGCCATCTGCCAGGGGGAACATCAGGACGTACAGGTAATAAATGCACAGGTCGCCGATGAACTCCTTGATATCAAGGGTGTGAAAGCCACCTTTGTGGCAGGGAGAAATGATAGGGGGCTGACCTGCATCAGCGCAAGATCCCTTGGTGATGTAAATGTCCAGGTGATTTTGGAAAAATTTGGTGGAGGCGGACACCTGAATGTTGCCGGGGCCCAAGTTGATATGATGCCAAAGGAGGCATTGGACAAAATAATCGAAGTTATTAAAGAAGAAGGTGATTGATAGTGATAGTAATACTTAAACAAGACGTGCCGGGAACAGGAAGAGCCGGTGAAGTTGTTAAGGTAAGCGATGGCTTTGCAAGAAATAAGCTAATACCAAGTGGCATGGCTCTGGAGGCTACAGAAGGAAACATCAGAAGCTTGGAAAAGCAGCAAGAGCTTCAAAAGAAGAAAGCCGCTGAAAACAAGGCCCATGCAGAAGCTCAGGCTGAAGCATTGAAATCACAGAAGGTTGTTATTAAAGCCAAGGCGGGAGAGGGCGGTAGACTCTTTGGCGCCATAACCAGTAAAGATATATCAGAAGCTATAAAGGATCAACTAAAATACGAAGTTGATAAGAAAAAAATCGAATTGGATAATCCAATTAAGAATATAGGAACATACACTGCTGTGCTTAAACTTTATCCGGAAGTTAAAGGAACAATTAAGGTAGAAGTGGAGGCAGAATAATGCCTGAAAAAATTCCTCCTCACAATAGAGATGCGGAACAATCGGCCTTGGGTGCAGCCTTGCTTAGCAAGGATGCTCTTTCGGATGTTCTGGAAATACTTGTGCCAGAGGACTTTTATGACTCTGCTCATAAGGAAATTTACTCCGTAATGAGAGAATTGTATCGTGACGATAAAAACGTGGATATAATTACGGTTACGGATGCGCTAAAGAAAAAGGGTAGCCTGGAAGCTGCCGGAGGAAGGGCATATATAGCAGACCTTCCCAATTTGGCTCCTCTTACCGTAAATGCAGCGGGGTATGCAGAGATTGTAGCGGAAAAAGCCAGCCTTAGAGCACTCATAAATGCAGCAGATGAAATCAAGGGCTCCAGTTATGATGAGGGAGTTCCTGCCGGAGACATTCTGGATAGGGCCGAACAGAGAATCTTTGATATCTCCCAGAACAGGCAACAAAGCAGCTACAGCCCACTAAGGGATATATTAGAAAAAAATGTGGATATGATTGACCGAGCTTCCAAGAACAATGGAGAGCTCACCGGCTTAACCACCGGATTCCGCAAATTAGATGAAATTACTAACGGCCTTCAGAAGTCAGATTTAATAATTCTGGCGGCTCGTCCGGCTATGGGAAAGAGTGCATTTGCTCTTAACCTTGCCAGAAATGCTGCAAAGAAGGCAAATGCAAGCGTCTTGATTTTTAATCTGGAGATGTCTAAGACACAGCTGGGAATGAGGCTTCTTTCCATGGAATCCAGCATCAAGATTCAGAATCTACAAACAGGTAGAGTGACGGGAGATGAGTGGCAACATATTTCTTTGGCCATCGATAATTTGGCATCCACAAATATTGCCATAGACGATACTCCCGGAATCACTTTATTGGAGATGAAAAACAAATGCCGCAGAATGAAAAAAGAGCAAGGCTTGGATCTGGTTATTGTGGACTATCTTCAGCTTATGGACCTGGAAGGCAGGGTGGAGAATCGTCAACAGGAAATAAGTAAAATCAGCAGATCCTTCAAATTGTTGGCAAGAGAACTGGAATGCCCGGTTATTCTTCTGTCGCAGCTTTCCAGAGAGCCGGAAAAGAGAAGCGACCACAGACCGATACCGGCAGATTTAAGAGATTCAGGATCTATAGAACAGGATGCGGATATCATTATGTTCCTTTATAGGGATGAAGTTTATTATGGCGAAGAAAGCGCTGAGAAGGGTATCTGTGAAGTCAATATTGCTAAGCACAGAAACGGCCCAACGGATAAGATTAAACTCACCTTTGTAGGAGACTATACCAGATTTGCGGATATCGCCATGGATGGCAATTTTTAACGGATGGCAGTTTTTAAATGAAATACATTAAAGCAAAGGTAAAAAATCCATATTTGGGAGATATGCAGGTGGAGAACTTCTTTATCTCCGAGCTTATGCCGGATGCTCCCGGAGACTATACAAAGGTGTATTTGTATGGAAGATTTTTGGCTGAGCACGGTGAAAGTATGTCTATCCAAAGCATGTCCAGGCAAATAGATGTGTCAGAGGGAAGAATCCAGGAGGCCTGGGATTATTGGGAAGAATACGGAGCGATTAAAAAACGCTATATTGACGGAGAAGGCAGACTGGATTTCACAGTGGAGTTTATAAATCTAAAGGAACTGCTATATGGAAATCCAAGTGATGATATGAGTGCCATTGGAGAAAGCGTTGTGCCTGGAGCAGAAGCTGATAGAGTTGGATCCGCAAAGGCTTTTGGTAATGACAGCTTAAAGGAACTCCTTGATCAAATTGAAAAGAAGCTGGCTAGACCCTTGGGTGTCAGTGAATTACAGATAGTTATCTCCTGGGTTGAAGATTTGGGAGCGTCTCCGGAGGTGGTGCTTCAGGGTGTGGATTACTGCATTGGAAAAGGTAAAAGCAGTTTTAACTATATGACTGCAGTGATTGAAGCCTGGATTGATCAAGGCCTGGATACCCAGGAAAAGGTTCAACAGTATATAGAAGAATATGACCAGAAATTTGTAAGATACAGAAGAGTGATGCAATCCTTAGGATTATCCAGAAATCCTACAGAGGAAGAGAAGCGTATAATGGACACCTGGTTTGACGATATGGGATATCGGATGGATAAGGTGCTGGAAGCATGTAGTACTACTGCAGGGATTAGCAACCCAAATATAAAATACGTTAATCGCGTATTGGCCAATTGGAAGGACGAGGCGGTAAAGGAAAGTAGGGACGTAAATGAAAAGCCAAAGGTTTCCAATACGGTACTAAAGGAGTATTATGACTATCTAAGGGATAAGGCAGATAGAGAAGCAGAGGAAAGAAGACAGCAAATCTATGTCGAAATTCCGGAAATAAAAGCTATTGATGAAAACATGCGGGAAATAGGAATCCGCCTTGCGAAATCATTACTTAGCAAGGATGGAGATCAAGGGGCAAACTTAAACGCACAGCTTGAGAGATTAAATGAAGATAGGGCAATTGCACTGGTTGAAAATGGGTATGATGTAAACTATACTGACCCAAGGTACCGTTGCAAACGTTGCAATGACACGGGATTGGCAGAAATGGGGGGACCCTGTGATTGCAGGGAGATACGCAGGGGAGAAGCGGAAATATGGCTGATAGAAAAAGAAGCAGCAGGAAAAGAAAATCAAGGGTAAAATCATCCACTATAAATAAGGCAAGTACATGGCGTCTGGTGTTTTTGGCAATTATAGCAGTTCTTTTGGTTGCCATCGTATTCGTAGTTAAGAATATAATTGGCTTAAAGGTGGAACAGGGAAACCTGGAAAAACAGGAAAAGGAATTACAAAACAAAAAAGAGGAACTGACAGCTGAACTTCAGGGTGTAGATGAACTTGATTATATTGAAGAACAGGCAAGAAAGCTGCTAAAGATGATTAAGCCCGGAGAGGTGCTATATATTCTAAATGGTGAGGATCCAAGACCGGAAGGAAGTACAGAAAGCGACAGTATTGATCCAAGCCAGATTCCGCCTCCGCCGGGAGCAGGACAGCAACAACAGACCGAACCTGAACCCACCTATGTGGAGCCGGAATATGTAGAAACCGAAGAAGTATACGAAGAACCGGAATACGTGGAAGAGTCGGAAGAAACAGTATCTGAAGAAGAGTATACTGAGGAATCTGAAGAAGAATCTGAGGAATACTTGGAGGAGGAAAATATCGAAGAAGGGGAATTAGAAGGAGATTATTCCGAGGAATACACAGAGGAGTATTCTGAAGGTGAAGAAGGCTAAGAATGGCTAAGGATAAGGAAGCGTTGGAAATAAAAGAAATAATTGTGGTTGAGGGAAGAGACGATACCAATGCAATTAAGAGAGCCGTGGGTGCCGTGACAATAGAAACCCACGGCTTTGGTATTTCGGAAGAAACCTGGGCTAAGCTGGACAACGCATATAAAGAAAGAGGCTTAATAATATTTACAGATCCCGATTATGCTGGAAACCTCATTAGGAAAAAACTTAAAGAAAAATATCCTGAGGCGAAAGAAGCCTTTTTAGCCAGAAAAAAAGCTATGGATAAGAACCTTGATCACCCGGATATTGGAATAGAGAATGCCAATCCTGAGGATATACGGGAAGCTCTTTCCAAGGCACACGCAACCTATTATAGCGATGACATCCATAATGATAAAAGCCCTGAAAACAAGGTTAACTGGTCTCCATATACATTAAATGATTTGGAGAAGTATGGGCTAATTGGAGCAGAGGATTCTGCAGAGGCAAGAGAGATTCTGGGTGACTATTTGGGAATCGGATATTCCAACGGAAAGGGGCTTCTAAAAAAATTAAACGGAATGAGAATACCTAAGGAAAAATATGAAGAAGCAATAAAGGCCATAAGAAAAGATTAAGCAAGGTGAGTAAATGAATCTATGCGATATAGGCACAATTAAATATATTCAAAAAGCCTTCGGATTTAAAAATGCTAAAAGCCTAGGGCAGAATTTTCTATTGGACAATTCCGTGATAAAGGAGATGGCAGATGCTGCGGAAATATCCCAGGAGGATTTGGTAATAGAAATTGGCCCCGGAATAGGTGTCCTTACAGATGAAATTGCAAATAGAGCCGGAAGGGTAGTTGCGGTGGAAATAGATAAAAATCTTTTACCGGTTCTAAAATACACATTAGGTAAGCATAACAATGTGGAGGTCGTAAATGAAGATATCCTAAAAGTAGACCTGGAACAAATAATAAGGGAGTATGGAAAAGAGAAGAAGAATGTAAAGATAATGGGCAATCTTCCCTATTATATAACCACCCCCATCATCACGGAATTACTGGAAAGGCATGTTCCTGCAAACTCAATAACAATAATGATGCAGAAGGAAGTGGCGGAACGGATTATTGCGGATCCCGGAAGCAAAACCTATGGTGCGCTTTCCATAGCAGTACAGTTCTATTGCCATGTGGAAAGGGTAGTGGATGTTCTAAGAGATTGTTTTTACCCCGCACCAAAGGTAGACTCAGAGGTTTTGAAACTAACAGTAAAGGATAAGCCTTCTGTAGAGGTTAAGGATCAGGAACTGTTTTTTAAGCTGGTTAAGGCAGGTTTCAGTCAACGAAGAAAGACCTTGCTTAATTCCCTGCAAAGCGGAGGATTTAACAAGGAAGTAGTCCGTAGAGCCCTGGAAAGTGCAGGCATTGATCCAACCCGCAGAGCCGAGACTCTATCTCTAGATGAATTTGCGGTGCTTTCAGACAGTTTTAATTCCTAATTTAATATCTAAGATTTTAAAAATGAAAATAAAAATAATAGCAGTTGGAAAACTTAAGGAAAAATATTGGGTAGAAGCGGTTCAGGAATACTCTAAAAGGCTTGGGGCATATTGCGACCTTGAGATTGTGGAGATAAAGGAAGCCCGTCTTAAGGGAGATGGGGAAGCTTTGGAGGAGCAGGTAAAGGCTGAAGAGGGACGAGCAATCCTGGAAATGTTAAATAAAAAAGGTAGCCCATTTATCATTACATTGGAAATTAAGGGAAAGAAACTGTCCTCGGAAGCTTTGGCTGAAAAATTAAATGCTCTAACCTTGGAAGGAAAGAGCGAGATAATTTTTATTATCGGAGGGAGCCTCGGAATATCAAAGGAGGTAAGCGAAGCCTCTCATCTTAAACTGTCATTTTCGGATATGACCTTTCCGCACCAGATGATGCGGGTCATTCTTTTAGAGCAAATATACAGGGGCTTTAAAATAATTAAAGGGGAAACATACCACAAATAAGCTTTAGATTAAGTTTTAGATTAAGCAAAGGCTGCCTTGATATATTCCTGAAGCTCAGCCACAGTGATTTTTCTAATAGAGCATTTTCCTATTACATCGGGGACAACTATATTCATAAAGCCGTCCCTTATTTTTTTGTCCTTCATAGCTTGGCTATAGACATCGTTATAGCGATATCTAAATTCCGTTTCAAATCCCAGGTCCTCAAGGATTTTGTATAATTCTTCGCTTATATCTGCATTGGTATATCCCGCCTTAAACGCGGCTTTTGCCTCTGCAATCATACCCAGTGCTACCGCCTGACCATGGCTGACATTGTAGGATGAGACCTTCTCTATTACGTTTCCGAAGGTGTGACCAAAGCTAAGGAGCTGCCTTAACCCCGTGTCGAATTCATCTACCTCTACTAAAGGTCTCTTGATGGAAAGGCAGCGATCGATAATGTAGTCATATCGTCTATCCTGAATATGGGAAACCAGGCTGGCATCTGAAACAACCGCACACTTAAGGGCCTCCGCCATACCGTCTTTTAGCGTCTCCTCAGGTAGGGTATCTAATACTAAAGGGTCAACAACAACTAAGGATGGATTCCAGAATACCCCTGCTAAATCCTTGCCCCCCAATAGATTGATGCCGGTTTTTCCGCCTATGGCTGAATCGATAATGGATAGAAGGGTGGTGGGAACATAGATATAATTTACTCCTCGCATATAAGTTCCGGCAACAAAGCCTGCGATGTCCCCTACGGTTCCGCCTCCAAGTACAAGGATTAAATCACTTTTGTTAAAACCCTCATCGGCGAGGGATTCCAGCATATTTGAATAAATAGTAAGATTCTTGGAATGTTCTCCTGAAGGGAAAAGTATTTTAAAAACTTCATATCCCGCTTCGGTTAAACTTTTCTTTATGGGAGCCGAGTAACTGGTATTAACAGTACTGTCAGAGATTAAGCATATTTTTCTAGGGGGAGCAAAATTTTCCGGGATGTAATTAGCCACATCGGAAAGAGCGCCCTTGTCTATAATGATGTCGTATGGACGACTGGTTGAAACTCTAACGGTCTTCATAAATCTCCTCCAAGTTATCCTTCATTATTTGTTATCCGAATCTCTCGGATGCCTAGATTAGCCAATTCATCAGCTCGATTATTCATTTTGGTTATATAAAGAAAATCTTCATAGGTAAAACCGGGACCGTTCATTTCCCGGAATTTGGTATAATGGCTTTCCAAATTGGTGTTAGGAGAATCAATGTTTACGTGGCCCCTTACACGATAAAAGAGAACTTGGTTTTTATTAACTAAGGAAAGTAATGCTTGCCAGAGATCCTGGTTTTCTACCGGTTCCTTCTTTGCGTTTTTCCAACCATTTTTCTCCCATGCTACGTGCCAGCGCTCACGGAAGCAATTGGCAACATAGGAGCTGTCGGTGAAAACCTGTATTTTTAGATTATCACGCTTTAGGGCGTTAAAAGCTTCGATTACAGCGGTTAGCTCCATACGGTTATTTGTGGTATTGGCTTCTCCGCCGTGGAGCTCTTTCCTATTATCGCCAAACTCCAGAATAGCTCCCCATCCGCCAATATTAAGTTCATTCTGATTTCCGGAGCATGCTCCATCGGTATAAATCTTTAAAATACTCATGTTGAAATTATAAAGCAAAGAAAGATTCATGGCAAATACTTATATAAGCTGCCGGGCCCTTTTCTTGACGGGGGTCATTTACCCGTGTATATTAGGTGGTGTGTTTTGAGGTAATTCTGAATGAGCAAAAAACAGGGGACAATTAAATTTTGTTCGTGCTCCAGTGGGAGCTCCGGAAACAGTTATGTAGTCGCAACAGAGAGGGCGGCTATTTTGCTTGATGCCGGAACAACAGGTAAAAATATGGTGGCCGGGTTGGCTAAGTGTGGACTAACACCGGCAGACCTGGACGCAATATTTCTTACCCACGAACATCATGATCATATAAGAGGTCTTGGTGTAATTCTAAGGGAAATAGGGAAGAAGAAATCCCAGCCATATGATAATAGCCATGGCTCTGAACTGAGAGAAATCAAGGTTTATGGAAGCGGAGGAACAATTGCGGCTACAGAGGCAAGGCTTTTTCCAAAATCAGAATTTTCCCAGGCTGCCATCATTAATTCTCCTCTTGATCGAATTCAAATTGGAGATATTTGGATTACGGCATTTAGACTCTCCCACGATGCTGCAGAGCCCATGGGTTTCAGGATTGATGCCTATGGAAAGAGTCTGGCATTGGTGACGGACACGGGATATGTAACCGATAGCATTTACAGAAACATTTTGGATGTGGACTTTCTTGTTATGGAGGCCAACCATGAAAAGAATATATTATTAATGGGACGATATCCATACGACCTAAAAACACGAATTTTGGGAGACTATGGACATCTATCCAATGAGGCTGCAGGGGAATCATTGGCTCGCATATTGGGAGAGAGGAATAAGCCCCTTAGAATTGCCCTAGCCCATTTAAGCAGAGAAAACAATACTCCGGATATGGCCAAAATAACCGTAACAAATATATTGTTCGAAAATGATTTCATGGAAAATCGAGACTATGAAATGGTAGTCTTAGAAAGAGATTCCGTGGGAGATGTTTTTGAAATATGAATTAAAGAAGCCTTAATCAAAGGCAAAATGCTTTACGGCTTCAAAATACTTGGAGAGAACCGTGGCATTGGCAAAATAATAAGTACGTCTTTCCACGCTTCTGGCTTCCACCACACCGGAAACGGTTAGTTTGTTCATGTGTTGTGATATGGTAGCCTGAGCATAATCAAAATTATTAACAAGATCCCCTGTGCAAATTAGCTCCATGGCTTTGTTTTTTTGAAGAATAAACTTAAACAATTCAAGCCTGACGGGATGCGCCAAGGCATCTGAAACTAGTGTTATCAATCTAACATCTTCACTGGGTAAATTAGATACTCTTTTTCTTATTCTCATAAAGTAACCCCATTCTTCAAATGCAATCGTCTAACAACAATATACAAGTTATTCGTAAATTTTTCAATAAGCTTGGTTATATTTTTTGATAAGGAATGTATAGGGAGGTCATTAGTGCAAAAAAATTTGCATGCAGGTATTATCTGATGTATAATAATGGCATGGATGAAAAGGGATATAAAAAAATAATTGAAGAATTAATAAAAATGCTGGACGAGGGTGTTTACATCGTGAACAAGGACGGTGTAGGCATATTTTATAATGAGGCCATGGCGACTATTGAGCAGATTAACATCAGCGATGTTCTGGGAAAGGAATACCATAAGGCTTTCCCCGGGGTTCCTTTAAGCGAAAGCACGATGTTCAGAGCATTGAAAAAAGGGCAAAAGACCGAAATTTCAGAGCAGCATTATAAGAACCTGTATGGTAGAGAGGTTAATACTTTAAACGCAACCGTTCCGGTGATTTCCGATGGGGAAATAATTGCAGCGGTGGAAGTTGCCCGGGACATCACGGGAATAAAAACCCTAAGCGACACTATCCTAAAGCTACATGAGGAAAAACCAACGGGAGCAAAAGCACCGGTAATGGGGCCGGTGATAAAAAAATATACTTTTGATGATATTATAGGTGAGAATGACAGGTTTGAGGCAGCCATAGACAGAGCTAAGAAAGCTGCCGAAAATTCGGCAACGGTTTTCATCTATGGAGAAACCGGGACGGGTAAAGAATTATTTGCCCAAAGTATTCACTGGGCAAGCGATAGAAAAGACAAGGCGTTTTTGGCCCAAAACTGTGCAGCTCTTCCCGAAACCTTGCTGGAGGGTATACTCTTCGGGACTGCAAAGGGCGGGTTTACCGGTGCTGTAGATAGGGCGGGATTGTTTGAACAGGCCAGCGGCGGCACCCTTCTCTTGGATGAAGTAAGCGCCATGCCTTATGATCTACAGGGTAAGCTCCTTCGAGTTCTGCAGGAAGAATATATACGCCGGGTTGGAGGAACCAAGGATATTCCTATAGATACAAGAATTATCGCAACAGTAAACGAGGATCCTCAGAAACTAATCGCAGAGGGACGACTGAGAAAGGACCTTTACTACAGACTTAGCGTTGTGAATATTTCCATACCACCCCTAAGGGCGAGAATGGACGACATTCCCTTGCTTATTCAGTATTTCCTGGAATCCAGCAGTAAAAAGCTGAATAAAGAGGTTTGGATGGTGGGTGAAAGAGCCCTTCAGAAGCTTGAGAGATACAATTATCCGGGTAATGTGAGAGAGTTGGAAAACATAATCATG
>CACXFN010000125.1 GCA_902766915.1 uncultured Eubacteriales bacterium | reverse complement strand
TGCTTGTTTCTGAACATATCCCCATACCAACTGGTTGTAAACCCTGTCCAAACGGACATTGACTTACTCTTGTTAAATGAGAGAACTATCAGCGTTCCGATCGGTAGGTAAAGGAATAAAAGTATGAAGATTAAATACAATCCTCTAAGGAGGTTTCCGGTTTTAGATCTACTCATATCAGCGTCCCCTCCCCGTTTTTATCCAGCTTGGAAAGCAGGGCCATGCTTCCTATAATGAAGATCATCATTATTAAGGATAGGCCCGAACCCAGATGCCAGTTTCCTGCAGTTGTAAATTCCTGCTCAATTATATTACCTATTAGATTTATCTTTCCTCCGCCCAGCATATTGGAGATAGCGAAGGTTGTAAGGGCCGGAACGAATACCATGGTAATGCCGCTTGCTATTCCGGGAACGGACAGCGGAAGTATTACGCTCCAAAGAACTCTTTTTTTGCTGGCCCCTAAATCGTAGGCGGCTTCTATAACATCGTCGTCAATCTTCAGCATGGCGTTATAAATCGGGAGAACCATAAAGGGCAGGAAGTCGTAGACCATGCCCAGGACGACGGCAACCGGCGTATTTATAATCTGAAGTGCCGGAAGGTGCAAAATCGAAAGCACGTCGTTAATCAGCCCTCCT
Source organism: uncultured Eubacteriales bacterium (assembly GCA_902766915.1). GTDB lineage: Bacteria > Bacillota > Clostridia > Peptostreptococcales > Anaerovoracaceae > Eubacterium_B. The sequence goes on along the minus strand of CACXFN010000125.1, from coordinate 1,749 downwards.
CTTTCTAAAAGGACTCTCCATGCCATAGTTCTCAAAAGGAAGTTCATCCACATTGGAAGTATGAAGATGAAGACCATAAAGCCCTTTTTCCCGAGGCTGCTGTTCTTTAGAATAAGAGCCAGGGGAAGCGCCATAATAAGACAAATCAGCGTACTGATGAACGCCAAAAGAAGCGCAAGCCAAAGAGCCTTTGCGTGTTCCGTGCTAACTATAGCAGTGATATTCTCTATGGTAAATGCTCCGCTTCTGTCGGTGAGTCCGTAATAGGCAATTACGAAGAGTGGGATTATGGTTCCCGCTATTACGAACACTATGAAGGGAATAGCAAAAGGCTTTTTATACATCTACCTCGATTGCCTCCTCTTCCTTGGTCTTAGGTTTATGCATAATCTGAATATTGAAGGGGATTACATCGATGCTTACTTCCGTCCCAACCGGATAGCTGGTTGTATTCTGAGCAAGCCATGTAAAACCGCCCGCTTCAATTTCCATCTCGTAATGGACACCGATAAAGATATTGTGGGTTATTACGCCGTCCACACGGCCTTTGCCCGGTTCTCTTATAATGATGTCCTCCGGTCTTATCATAACGTCGACAGGTCTATTCTTTCCGAATCCCGTATCTACGCAATCAAAGATTGTATCCCCGATTTTTACCACCTTATCCTCTACCATGACGGCATCCAGGATATTGCTGTCTCCAATAAAGTCGGCAACAAAGGCGTTCTCAGGTTCATTGTATATTTCCTCCGGTGTACCCATCTGCTGGATATATCCACCGTTCATAACTACCACCTTGTCGCTCATAGTCAGAGCTTCTTCCTGGTCGTGGGTTACATATAGGAATGTGATTCCAAGTTCATTCTTTAGACGAATAAGTTCGTACTGCATCTCCTGTCTTAGCTTTAGATCCAGAGCTCCCAAGGGCTCATCCAAAAGAAGAAGCTTAGGCTCGTTTACTATGGCTCTGGCCATGGCGATTCTTTGCTGCTGGCCGCCGGAAAGCTGAGTAATCTTTCTGTTCTCATAACCGTCCAGGTTAACCAGCTTTAATGCATACTTAATCTTATCCTTTATGTATTCGTCAGTCTTGCCACTTATCTTTAGACCAAAGGCAATGTTTTGACCCACATTCATATGTGGGAAAAGTGCGTATTTCTGGAATACTGTATTTATATTTCTCTTATTTGGTGGAACATCGGTAATATCCTGGCCCTGGAAGTAAACCCTTCCCTCGTCGGGTTTTTCAAATCCGCCAACTATTCTAAGGGTGGTGGTTTTACCACATCCCGATGGACCTAAGAGTGTGATGAATTCATTTTCTTCCACAGAAAGACTAAAGTCATCCAATACCAATGTTTCATCAAAGGATTTACTTATATTTTTTAATTCTATCAAGGATGCCATTTTGTCTCTCCTCTTAAAAACTAGGGGGTGTACTTACCCATATTAACTGTACGCCCTTTTTTGAAGATATATAATGGGGTCTATCTGCCACATAGTAGAAGGATTCACCCTTCTTGACATTGTACTGCTTGGATCCAATATGGAGAATCATTTCCCCCTTAAGAACGTATCCAAATTCCTCGCCTTCATGGGGGTTATCCGGATATGTGCTTCCTTCCGCAGCTATTGTCATCAGAATCGGCTCCATTTCGTTTTTCTGTGCATTGGGAATAATCCATTCAATTTTATTATTGAGTTCCTTATCTACTTTTTCAAAATAGTCATCTCTACCAAAAACTATTT
>CACXFN010000124.1 GCA_902766915.1 uncultured Eubacteriales bacterium | reverse complement strand
GGCTGCTACCTGGTAATTATATGCGGAGGCCATATTGGTCTTTCCGCTTGTCATCAAAATCGGTGCCTTGAGCGCATTGGCTAGTGGACCTGCACTAATTCCATCGGGGAAATTATCTCCGTAAACAAGGACTATCTTTTTCGGCTTACTTCCATAAAATTTCTTTGCAATCTGAACTGCTGTATCGAATCTATTCTTTCCGGATACTCTGGCAACACTTCCATAGCTTTTGGCATCGTTTTCAATTGTTCCATTTACCGCTACCGTTCCACCTATGATGGTAATATTGGAAGTTCCTCTTCCTGCCAGATACGCTCTCTGGGCATCGGAAATACTATCCCCTACCAATAACATCGGATATCCCAAAGATCCTGCAGAAAGGGAATCCGCATAATACTTCCCCGTTGCAATTAAAACCTTATTGAAAATCTTTCCGTTGTTCTTTTCTGCATAGAGTCGATCTGTTTCTTGTAAGATCAAAAGGTTGGTTTCGTATCTGTTTGCACCGCCAAGTCTTACCACATTGGCTTCCAGCGCTTCATTGTATCCATTTTCAAATTTGGTTGATACAGCCTTTTCCCCTCCCAGGATGTAAACAGTGCCCCCTGCCTTAAGGTTGGAGTTTACGTATTTAACGGTGTCTCCAAGCATGCCCTCACTTACCAGGAGTATCGGTGCCTTCGCAACAGCCGCCAAGGAACTTCCGGAAAGCGCATCCGGATAATTGCTTCCCTTTGCCAGAATGATGGCATCAAATTTAGGTACACCCAGTTCCTGTTTCAGTGCATCGGCAACCTGAAAAGAAGTTTGATTGCCGTTGGCTCCGTAATATCTTTCTACAGTTGCAGCCTGAACTTCCACATTTAGTACCGGCATTGCAACCATCAAGACCATAAAGGTCATCAATACTACAGATACTATCCTCTTAAAACCCGTTTTTTCCGAAAACTTCTTTCTCATTCCGTTCTTCTTCCTATATCTTTGTAAACTATTTTATATCTTTGTAAACTTTCTTAATCGCTATGTTATTGTACGTAACAATTACTCCATGTTATTGTACGCCATAATTATGCCATATTTTTGTCGGTCGTATTATTGTACGCCCAAGTATTATATCACAGAATTCACTTCTTAAATACCCAGAACTTACTTATAAAATAATTAAGTATTAATCCAATTACGCTGGCTATTCCCTTTGCTATAAAACCTTCTACACCAAATAGTTGCTGTTTTATGCCCATCCACATCAGCACAGGAATCAATACCGTAACAACCCCTCCTGAGAATAATCGTCCGGCGGCGAACTCTCCGGCTTCTTTGGCAATATTCCTGGCCCCCTTGATATCGCTTATAAAGACATATTTTCTATTCAATACATAGGCTACTAAAACTGCTGCAATCCATGCGATTATATTTGCCGTGACAACATTCATTCCGGCATATTTAACCAATACAGAATAGCTGACATAATCAACTACTGTAACCAGAACACCCACTATGAAATATACTATGGGTTCCCGATACTTATTCATTATCTACCAGACTTTCCCTTTGAATTATTACCAGATTTACTACTCGAATTATTGCCCGATTTTTTACCCAATCCTATTTTGGCGCCGAACATGCTTTTCCTTCTACGGTTCAGACCGCGGTTGGATGTTATTTCATTGGTTGGATCCGTCAGGAATACGTAGATATAGATGCATACCACACCAAAGAGAATCAAGGGTTCCACCCTTAGGTTTTTTGCTAGAAGAATGGCTGCAACTCCCATAATGCCGCTTAATCCATACAGCATTATTACTGCACGTCTATGTCCATAGCCTGAAGCCATAAGTACATGATGCAGATGCTGTTTGTCAGCTTCCATAATTGAAGTTCTGCTGAACGTCCTTCTTATAATGGCAAAGGCTGTATCAAAGAGGGGCAGCGCTAAGACAAAGATCGGGATTATCATGGTGATGGTTGCAGAACTCTTTAGTCGTCCAACCGTTGATAGGGCGGCTATCATAAAGCCCAGGAACAGTGCGCCCCCGTCTCCCATAAAGGTTTTGGCAGGAGAAAAATTAAAGGGAAGAAACCCCAAGCAGGCTCCGGAAATTGCAATGAAGCACAATGTGCCTGCCACTCTTCCTATCATCTGTCCATCTGTTGAAATAATATATCCCATACAGAGAGTATTGATAAATACCGTGCCTGCAGCCAATCCATCAAGTCCATCGATTAGGTTTATTGAATTCGTGATACCCACAAGCCACAGAATGGTGATAATAAAATCCGCGGCAGTACTAAAATGCAGCACTCCTTCGCCAAAATAATTATGGATTATCTGAATTCTAATTCCCATTACATACATGAGAATGGCTGTTGCAAGCTGAACCAGGAACTTCACATAAGCAGGCAATTTAATCTTATCATCCACCACACCTAGGGCAAACATGATGGATCCCCCCAGCATAATCGTGGGTATACCCTCATATTTGATGCAGAATATTAATAGAGCGACCATGGTAGCCACAAAAATGGCCAACCCTCCAAAGCAAGGTATGGATCGCCTATGCATTCTTCTTCCATCATCCGGCACATCGATTATTCTGAATCTATGCGCAAGCCCCATACTAATAGGTGTCAAAAATAGAGCAATGAGGAAGGATATTACAAAGATTATTATGTACTTAGTTACCAAATCTCAATTCCCTTTTATATACTAAATGAATCTAAATGAATCTAGTTCAGCAGCAGATCTATGACTCTATCAATGGAATGCCCATCGCAGTCCTCAAACATGGCCTCCTTAAAGGCCTGCATTTTAGAGTAATCGTAAGTCCCTATATTGTCAAGTTGATTTGCCAAATCAACCGCAGACTTTATTACGGGACAGAAAATGTACTCTCTAAAGTCAAATGCATTGATATTCCTGGCCTTCATCATCTCCTCATAATCATAGGCTGTGGAGAATGCAGGCTTGTTTATCAGCGGAGTTTCAAAGAATAAATCCCTGTAATCTCCTACTATGACATCCGCCCCCACCATTAGTTCTCTAACACTCATATCACCTACAATGGTCTTAGAGAAACCCGGAACATCATATATATTTTTATACGGCCTATCCATTTGGTCTTTATTGTAGTTAAAGACCACCACATATTCCTCTCCTATCAGCTTCTTCAACTCTTCTAAATCAAGGAGCTTGGCCCATTCCTTCAATTCTTTATTTGGCCTCAGAGTCGGCATATAAAGGATTACCTTCTTACCCTTTGCTTCCGGGAACAAGGCTTCCAGGTCCTTTCTAATTGCCTTCTTATTGTCTTCAAAATAGAAATCCGTGCTGCAACAACCTCTCAGGCTGCAATCGGTAGTGGCCATATGGCTGTAGTTCTTGCGATATCTTTCCTCTTCCTTCTTAGAAGGAACCTGAAGTATGGAAATGTGATTTGTTCCGGCAAGTTTTCTATACTTCTCCCTCCACTTAAGGAAATAGTTTACCCCCAGTGCGCGCCCATAGAGATTGAAGGGATTATCCGGAAGAAGAATTTCTTTCGTGCCGTTTCTGAAGTCGGTTAAAGCTAGTAGCTTAATGGGTTCTCCCGCCACTATAAATTCAGCGTCAGCAAGCTTCCCTGCAGCTTCTCTCATTTCGGAATCGGTCTTTACATTCCCCATTGGTAATTCAAGGACAGTGACATCATTTGATCCCCTTTCCTTGATTCTGTCATTTAGCTTGTTTATAACCCTTCTTATGGTGCCACTACCTATCCTCTTTCCGTTTCCAACAAAGACCACGGTCCTGGATTTATGGAAAGAATTATGGAAAGAATCAGGGTTTTCATCAAGCTTGGCATCTACGGCGTCTTCGTAATATTTTGCGAATTTCCTTGCCTCTTTAATCAGATCCTTGTACATCTTCTTATGGGATGCATTCATAGCTAATTCGTCTTCGTCCAGGACTCGTCCGCTGTCAAGTTTGTCTCCGGGAAGAATCTGATAGAGAT
>CACXFN010000123.1 GCA_902766915.1 uncultured Eubacteriales bacterium | reverse complement strand
GGCTCAAAAGGAGTCTTCAAGCTAAAGGAAGGCGTGTGGATTCTTTATGAAATGGGCGGCTGGAAGGAATTGAAGATGGAAAGGCGCTTTGATAATCAAGTAGATGCATATAAATATTTCGCGGCTTTAAGAAATCTTAACTGGGAATAATGCTTTACCAGAAAGCCAATAATGAAGTGTTTCTCATTGAAGAGGTTGTGGATGAGATAATGTCCAAATAAGGAGGAAATATGTTTGAGATTATTATGGTTGCATTACTATTACTGGTTGTGCCTGCGCTTGCAATAATTCTTCCAAATAAAAACGATCCTGGTCTCTCCTATTATAATATGCCAGGCGAACAGGATGGGATACTAGATGATGATGAACGGAATGAACTCATAAACTTTAGTGGATTTCTTGAAGATAATCTTAATGTAGAATTTAGAGACCATAAAAGCATTGATGCGAAGATTGACCTTAGGCCCACATACTACAATGTATCTCCCGGCAACAAAGGGGTGCTAAAAAGGAATGGAGGCAAAAGGTGGGTTTTCTATGAAATAGGTGATAAGTATAAAAAGGTTGAAGAAGTAAAGGAGTTTGATTCGCAGATTGAAGCATACAAGCATTTGGCATCAAAGTTTGAGCTTGAATACACTCCCCACGAAACTACTGCAATTAAGAATACATTTGAGATGTAAGCAACTTGACAATATACCGCTACAGCGGTATATTTTTTATATGCTAAAAGAGTATTTGGAAAAAAACAATATATCGATCTATTCTCTCTCAAAGCTAACGGGTATCCCTTATAGTACCTTAAATGACCTATCTAACTCTAAGGTAAACATCGATACCTGTAAGGTTAGCGTGTTAAAAAGTATTGCAGCGGCATTAGGAATATCCCTTAATGAAGCTTATGACATTTGTTCCTCAAAACCACTTACAATCAAAACTGCATACGGAATAGAATCAACTATATCAGTTAAGCACAAATCCTATTTTTGTGATTTTGAGTACAATGGTAAACCGGTGGAACTTGAATTATGCAAGGTGAATGAGGATACAAAATTCTATATCAAAGAAATATGTAAATGGCGCACAGAGAGTTATATTCGTAAAAAAAGGATGGAGGAGTTCGAATAAGATATGGAATACTTTTTGATGCGAAAAAATGAGGTGATTACTCTTTGTGATTTCACCGATGACGGTGTGATGATTTCTTATTCAGAAAAGTATCGTAACTATGAACTCGCCCCACTGGGATATAGAACATCGCAGGATTATCTAAGGCGTTGGTGGCAGAATCGCCAGATTCCCATTAGGCAGGGAAGGGTTCAGGAAATGCTAACCGAAAAAGGGCTCCTTAATTCCGGCGAGTACTTGCTTAAGAATCTTGGATTGGGGCTTACTGATTATTACTGGATAAAGCCAGTTGATTCCGGTCTTAGGTGGGAAGATGTGAATCTATTTGAGAATGATTTCAAGGATAATATTCTTGAACAATCATCTGGGACGGGCAGCAAAGCGATTAATAAATCGTTTTCTCCAAATAGTTCTCTTAAAGGAGAATTGGAGAAGACTTGGATGATTAGAAATGGTAAGAGGGTTTTGATAAAAGGGAATACATCAAAACTCTCAGGCGAGAGCATTAATGAAGTCATTGCTACTGAGCTACATAAGGCGCTTGGCTATGATAATTACACCGTGTATAAGCTACTTAAGATTAAGAAAAAACCTTATGATTTTGCTTGCTATTCAGAGGCTTTTACGAGTTCCTCGAAGGAACTGGTTTCTGCATATGCCTTAATCACATCGGAGGAAAAGCCTAGCGGCCTGTCCAATTACGAGCATCTAATTAATGTTGCGTGCAAACATGGGGCTGATGAAGGATTGGTTAGAAATGATTTGGAATATCAAATACTGACGGACTATTTGCTTTCAAATGTTGATAGACATATGGAGAATATCGCTTTTATTCGTGATGCGGATACATTGAGGATTACACGGATGGCGCCCATATTCGACACCGGAGGTGCTTTTGGGGGATATGGAGTAGTACCATATACGGATAAGGAAATATCGGAGATAGAGGTTAATAGTTTTGAGAAAACTGAAGCGGAGCTTCTGACCCTTGTTCGGGATAAGAGCATTCTTGATTTATCCAAGG
>CACXFN010000122.1 GCA_902766915.1 uncultured Eubacteriales bacterium | reverse complement strand
CATGGAGACATGACGGCCGTGTAAACCCCATCCGGTGCAAGGTCGAAGGGGCATTATGGCGGTTGCCCGCCGCCGCTCCACAGGTGTACCGCTTGAGCACGCCAGCAATGACGTGCCTAGATAGATGATCGTCTAATACAGAACCCGGCTTATAGGTCTGCCCATTTACATTGATTTAAACGAATGAGTGAAGATAGTTATAGGAAGGATAATAATAAGAATGATGCTACCCGAATGGGGACGGCTCCAATTGGCAGGACTTTAGCCTCAATGGCTTGGCCTGCTATTCTTTCGATGACTGTAAATGCTTTATATAATATTGTCGATAGCATTTTTGTGTCCAGAATTAACCAGGATGCTCTGACAGCAGTTTCTTTTGTAATGCCTATGCAACTTATTATGGTTGCGTTGACGGTTGGTTCCGGCGTTGGTGTTAATTCCGTTATTGCCAGAAGATTAGGCGCCAAACTCATGGATGATGCAAATAAAGCTGCAAGTATAAGCATTAGAATTGCTTTATTTAATTATTCTATCTTTGCCTTAATAGGATTGTTTTTTACCAAGTCCTTTATAGGTCATTATACAAATGATCCGGTTATTTATGATTATGGAACTACCTATATGAGGTATGTCTTCCTTCTTTCTATGTTTACTGCCATTGAAGTAATCTTACAGAAGGTAATGCAGGCAACCGGTAATATGAAAGGCCCCATGATATGTGCCATATCAGGTGCTGTGACAAACGTTATTTTGGATCCTATTTTTATCTTTGGTATGTTTGGCATTCCTAAGATGGGAGTAGCCGGAGCTGCCATTGCTACAGTAATTGGTCAATTTGTAGCATTTATATTGGCAGTTTATTTCATCAAGAAACAAACAATACTTAAGATTCGTCTAACCGGTTTTAAGATGGATTGGGGCGTAGTTAAAGATATTTATGACGTTGGCATTCCTGCAATAATAATGCAGGCAATTGGCTCGGTTATGCTTATAGGTTATAACACTATTCTGGCTGCGGAGCCCGTATCCGTTGCAGTTTTGGGAGTATATCAGAAACTACAGAGTTTTGTTTTTATGCCTGTAATTGGCATAAATCAAGGTTCCATGCCTCTAATGGGGTATAATTATGGAGCCAGGAATAAAGAAAGGCTGATGAAGACATATAAGTTGGCATTGATTTCCGCATTGGTAATTATGTCCCTTGGTTTTCTCCTATTCCAAGTTGCGCCTGAACTGTTGTTAAAGCTATTTAAGGCTGATGAAAACATGATGACCTATGGTGTAAAAGCCCTTAGAAGGATAAGCTTTTGCTTTATCCCGGCGGCATATGGAATAATAACATCCACAATCTTCCAGGCCACCGGGCATGCAATATATAGTTTATTTGGCTCTTTAATTCGCCAACTTGTGGGTATATTACCTTTGGCGTATTTTCTCCACCAAATGGGAGGAGCAGATTTATCTTGGTATTCATTCCCCTTGGCGGAAATACTGGGAACTACATACTTAAGCATAATGCTTTGGAAATTATATAATAAAAAAATCAAAACTTTAGGTAGCACAGAATTATGAGTGAGATTTATAGACTGGGAATCGACATTGGATCAACCACCGTTAAGTTGGTCTTAATGGATTCAGATGGAAAAATTGAATACTCACGCTATGAAAGACATATGTCGGATGTGATGGAAAAGATTAAAGAACTCTTATCCGATCTTTATGCTGCCTACGGTGATATTGTCATTAAACCTGTAATCACAGGTTCCGGAGGTCTTTCCCTTGCTAATATTTTAGGAGTAAGGTTTGAGCAGGAGGTAATTTCCTGCAGTAAAGCTGTAGAGAATCTTATTCCTGAAACTGAATGCGCTATAGAGCTTGGAGGAGAAGACGCCAAGATTACATTCTATGGAGCTACTATCGAACAACGAATGAACGGAACATGTGCCGGTGGAACCGGTGCATTCATAGATCAGATGGCAATTCTTCTAAATACAGATCCCACAGGACTTAATGAAGCTGCCAAGAATTACAGCATTCTCTATCCCATAGCTGCTCGCTGCGGGGTATTTGCTAAGACTGACATACAGCCCCTTATAAACGAGGGGGCAAAAGTAGAAGATTTGTCAGCCTCTATTTTCCAGGCTGTTGTGAATCAGACCATTAGTGGTTTGGCATGTGGTCATCCCATAAAAGGAAAGGTGGCATTTTTAGGTGGACCACTTTCCTTCCTTTCTGAGCTGCGTAAACGTTTTATAGAAACATTAAACCTTCCGGAAGAAGATGTTATTTTCCCGGAGGATTCCAAATACTTTGTTGCTATTGGAGCAGCATATCTGTCAGGGGAAGAACCCCTTGGTCAGGCTCAGTATGGAGATATACAGCTTGGTGATCTGGTTAATCGCATGAATAATGCTGATACATCTCAATTATCCGATACAAAACATATTGACGTTCTCTTTGAGGACGAAAGAGACTATGAGCGATTCAGAAACCGTCACGATAAAGCTAAGGCCCATAGAAAAGATATTAAACACGCCAAAGGCAAGACCTTCCTGGGTATAGATGCAGGGTCAACCACCACCAAGGCCACATTAATTGACGAAGATGGCAACCTGCTATACTCATTCTATAGAGGAAATGAAGGAGATCCAATCGGAGCTACTAAAATGATGCTGAGGGAACTATATTCCCGGCTTCCTGACAGTGCATATATAGCCAATACAACAACTACCGGATATGGTGAAAACTTAATAAAAGCTGCATTTAAGGCGGATCTGGGAGAGATTGAAACCATGGCCCACTTTAGAGCTGCGGAATATTTCCTACCGGGAGTTGATTTTATTCTGGATATCGGCGGTCAGGATATGAAGTGCATGAAAATCAAGGATGGCGCCATATACAATATTATGTTAAATGAGGCTTGTTCTTCGGGATGCGGATCATTCCTGGAAACCTACGCCAAGTCGGTGAATCTGGATACTAAGGCCTTTGCCGCTGAGGCACTCTTTGCGGAAAATCCTGTTGATCTTGGTACCAGATGT
>CACXFN010000121.1 GCA_902766915.1 uncultured Eubacteriales bacterium | reverse complement strand
CTTTCCCTGTCATATTCATATAATTTGTCCAAAGTTTGATAATCCGCATTTTTTACAGGAATGATTTCTCCATCTCTGATTTTAAACATAATGTTATCAGCAAATACTCCATATCCCCTTGTATCCAGATTTTTTATCATGGATTCAAATTCGTTTTTTACGGACATTCTGATATTTTTCCATAAGGGCAAAGCAATTCCCTCTGCCTCGGGCACCAAACTCTTGATTGCAGAAACAATTTTTTCAGATGATAAGCGATTGAGTTTTTGAATGACATCAAGTTCGGTATATAACGCGGTTTTCATTTCCGGAGTGACTTCTCCAAATAGGTATTTTCCCACATAAAGGTTATCCCCAGACCTGATAAACTCTTTAATGAAGATTGCAAAATCTCCACCATTTTCATATATTTCCGCACATAGAGAAGAGTACATTTCTAAAATGTATTCTCCATCCTCACAAATAAGGGACTCTAATACATCCAATAAATTAAGCACAATAGGATGTGATTTCAAGCCCCTGAATATTGTGAGTGATTTTAATTGTAAACAAAGAGTCTTTAATTCCTTTTGTTTCATCAATTAACACTCCATATTTAATAACACTGAAACGGTTAATAATTTATTCTATTGGAAGGGTCCAATTCATAAAGTCTTCTATTTTTCCGGTTTGAATTCCATATATGGTATCATACATTTCCTGAGCTATTGGACCGATTTCATTATTATTAATTATCATCTTATCGCCCTTGTATAGGAGTTCACCAACAGGTGATACAATAGCTGCAGTACCGGCTGCAAACATTTCCTTTAGTTCACCATTCTTATATGCTTCTTCCAATTCATCAATGGAAATCAGTCTCTCATTAATGTTGTAACCTTTCTCCTTGCAGAGAGCGATTATGGAATTCCTGGTTATCCCGGGAAGTATGGAACCATTTAAAGGACATGTGCATATCTCGTCACCAATTACAAAGAATGCATTGGCTGCACCAATTTCCTCAACATATTTTCTCTCGATTGCATCCAACCACAGAATCTGTTCATATCCCTTTTCATGAGCGATTTCCTGAGCCTTTAATGAGCCACCATAGTTTCCTGCGCACTTCGCTTCACCGGTACCGCCAGGACATGCTCTCGTATAGACATCCTCTACATACATCTTTGTTGGCTGAAGTCCATTAACAAAATACGGACCTACCGGCGACAGGATAATCATGAATTTATACTCTTTAGATCTATGAACTCCCAGGAATGCTTCTGTTGCAAATATAAATGGTCTTATGTATAGGGCTGTTCCCTCACCGGTGGGAATCCAATCTTGATCAACCTTTACTACAGCTTTTATGGCTTCAACAAAAAGGTCTTCGTCGATTTCCGGCATACATAATCTATCATTTGTTCTATTGGTTCTCTGTGCATTCATATATGGCCTAAACAGTTGAACTCTACCTTCGGCAGTTCTATATGCTTTTAGACCTTCGAACATTTCCTGTCCATAATGCAGGCAGCAAGCAGCAGGATCCAGTTCTATGGGACCATATGGTACAATCCTGCCATCATGCCATCCTTTTTCATCGGAGTATTCCATGACAAACATGTGGTCAGTAAAAACTGTTCCAAATCTAAGACCTTCAGATGCAGGTTTTTCTTTTGGATTAGGATTCTTTGTTACAGGAAATTCATACTTCATTTTAGTTCCTCACATTCAATTATTATATCGTTTTATTAAATTGATTTATTTACTGCCCATGTCATTTAAGCAGCAATCCCATGGGTTATATTAGCAAAATAATTATAACATAACTTCGAAGTGGACCACACCCTTTTCTGAGTGAGGATTTAAAAAGCCGAGTTTGACAAGATAGTCAATAAGCGTCCCTACATTTCTTCCGTAAACTCTTTTATTAAACTCATTCTTAGTTTTCATCTCAAAGGCGTCCCAAATTCCTTCAGTTATACTCTCTAATGTCCAATCGGATTTCGATGCCAGGATTCCTTTGATCCTTGATATTTTTTCGTCCTGCCCTTTTAAATTATATTCAACAATTGGCTTAATATCGTCATATATATCACCGTGAGCCAGAATATACTTGGCGTGCTTATCATCCAGGAAGCTTTGCTGTGTATTCTTATAGTCCTCCCAGTCCATTACAGTGGGTAGTTTGGCTGCATCAAATTCTTTGATGCCCATTATTGCATCTGCCAAGTAAAAGACATCGTCAGGTGTGATAAAACCCATTTGTCCCGGGGTATGTCCCTTTAGGTTCCTGCATTCAAACTTAATTCCGTCTATTTCTATTTCTGTTTTATCCTTTGATTGAGGAATGAGTCTATCAGGTTTCATTATCATATAGCTGAAACCTTCCCTAAGTTCCTTCCTGGTATGCGTTGGATACAGCGGTTGGAACTGGGTATAGTCTCTGGCATATGCCGCTTCTATTTCAGGCAGTATGATTTCTGCACCATAAGTGTCTCTTAGATATGCGTGATTGCCAAGATGATCGTAATGGCTGTGACTTCCGATTACTGCCCTGACCTTTAGACCGCGCTCTTCTATAAGCATATCCAAAAATGGCCTTGTTCTTTCATCGGGATAACCGCTGTCAATAAATACTACGGTTTTCTCATCTAGGAAGTATACGGGAACCTTTGCTGTAGCTATAAGGCACCAGGTATTTCCCTTAACTTGTACAAATTCCGGCTTAATAGTATTGCTCATATTCTTTTCCTTATGTGCATGATCAAAAGATACAAGTATCAAAAGTAAGTAGGATCAAAAGCTAATATGATCAAAAGAAGCACTGTCCCCATTTACAGGAGGACTGTCTCCGTTTTTGGTTCATATCCTTTTTCCTTTAATGCAGAGAGAATCTTGTCTTTATGCTCTGTGCCAAAGGCTTCAACTGTAAGCTTAAGTTCCACTCCCGCATTTCTATCCACGTTTACAAACTGGTTGTGATCCAGGCGAATGACGTTTCCCTTTTCTCCTGCAACAATAGATGCAACGTTCAGAAGTTCACCCGGTTTATCCGGAAGAATTACGGAGAAGGTAAAGATTCTATCCCTTGCAATAAGTCCATGTTGAACTACAGACGACATCGTTATAACGTCCATATTACCACCGCTTAAAATGGAAACCACCTTTTTATCGCTGATTCCCAGCGCCTTTAATTGCTTCAATGCGGCAACCGTCAGAAGTCCTGAATTTTCAACGATCATCTTATGGTTTTCCACCATGTCCAGGAATGCTACAACCAGCTCGCTATCCGGAACTGTTATAACAGCATCCAGGTTTTCCTTTAGGTAAGGAAATACATTGTCGCCTATTGTTTTTACGGCTGTACCGTCAGCTATGGTATTTACGTTATCCAGGGTAACAACCTCTCCTTTTTCCAAAGCGGCTTTTAGAGATGCCGCACCTTCGGGTT
>CACXFN010000120.1 GCA_902766915.1 uncultured Eubacteriales bacterium | reverse complement strand
ATAGCATTATTAGTTCTCCGTCATCAGTTATATGAGGCGCTAATGGAAATGTTCTACATTGCATAGGCCTTATTTCTCTTTTGCATCTCTCCGGGCCTCTGCAATTCACGAAAAAAACCTTGCCCTTCCAGGATTCAGGAAAGTCGTATTCCTCAGCATCTTCAGAAGACCACATGAGCCATTCATCCCTTTTATCATGGACCTTATCTTCTCCAGGCAAAAGATAGATGCCCATATCGGAGCCTTCCTTCTCAGATGTACAACAAGAAGCACCACACATTAATCCGCAATCATTATCAAGTGGCGACACTCTATTTAACAAACGATAAATTGCCCTATATTTCCTCTTTGTAATTGTTGATTTTATCATTCTATAATAACTCCATAAAAAAATATTGCTTATATAATATATTGAATAAAAACGTATTGCAAATAACCTGCAAGGCGAGTAATATGTTATGCGTCATGAACGCACAAAACGATTTAACAACTGGACCAATAATACGTAAGTTACTTGTGTTTTTTATTCCTATTGCAGCAGGATCCATTCTGCAGCAACTCTATAACGCTGTGGATGCTTTTGTAGTATCCAGATACGTTGGAACTGCTGCCCTTGCTGCTGTTGGCGGTAGTGCGGCCAGAATTATGGAATTCCTAATCGGATTTTGCATTGCTCTATCCAACGGTGCTGCAGTTGTTATCGCTCAGCGATTCGGTGCAAAGGACTATGATGAAGTAAGAAAGTCAATTCATACATCATATCTTTTCTGCGGGATTTTGGGACTCGCCTTATCAGTCATAGTTTTTATTTTCACAAATCCCCTTTTAAAACTATTAAAAACTCCCGAGGATACTTTTGCCGATTCAATCATATACCTTCGCATAGTATTTAGCGGAGCATTGTTTACTTTGATTTATAATATGGGGGCATCGGCCCTTAGGTCTCTTGGTAATTCCAGATTCCCTTTTCTCTGCCTTGCTTTTACATGTGTTCTTAACTCTGCACTGGACATTCTTTTTGTGGCAGTATTTAGATTGGGTGTAAACGGAGCAGCCTGGGCAACAGTGATATCACAAGGCCTAAGCGCAGTTCTGGTAACTTGGGCTTTAATAAAAACCGACGAATCCATTCGTCTATCAATTAAAGAACTGCGAATCAACAATGACATATTATCCAGGATGATGAAAATCGGTGTACCGGCAGGACTACAATCTGCCATGTATAGCATATCCAATATTATTCTTCAAATAGGAATAAACCTCCTGGGTACTGTTGTGGTAGCCTCCTGGTCTATGAGCGGCAAGGTAGACGGTCTATTCTGGGTTGTTTCAAACGCCTTTTCCGCAGCGGTTTGCACCTTTGTTGGACAAAACTACGGTGCAAATCAATTGGATCGAATAAGAGTCTGTGTAAAAAAAGGTTTTCTGGTTTTTCTCGGCATGACCATTTTTATGTGTATAGGAATACTTGCACTTGCCAGGCCAATTCTTGGTATTTTCACCACTAATCCTGCGGTGGTAGAAACTACCCGATACATTATCTTCTTCTTTGTTCCCACCTATGTCCTCTGGATAGTGATCGATATGCTTTCAGGCGTAATGAGAGGTCTGGGAGATACTTTAATTCCGACCATTATTACAGGCATTACTATCTGTGGATTTAGAATACTCTGGGTTGTGACGGTCTACCATTTCTATCCAACCCTATTTGTAATATGTCTTTGCTATCCGGTATCATGGTTATTGGGTGACATAGGCATATTCATCCATTATAAAAAGACACCACTACTTAAGGAGCAGCAATATAATCATGGATAATAAAGACTTGATGACCGTAGGATCAATAAGGCGTAAGATTATATTCTTTGCTCTTAATATATTCCTAGGTAATCTATTTCAACAATTATATAATACTGTTGATTCAATAATAGTAGGGAACTTTATAGGTAGTAACGCCTTGGCTGCTGTTTCCAGCGCAGGGAATCTTGTATTCTTGGTGATTGGGCTATTCATAGGAATATCAATTGGTGCAGGCGTTGTTATTTCCAATTTCGTTGGAGCAAGGGATAGTCAGCACGTTTCTTTGGCAGTTCATTCAACTGTAGCCTTAGGTCTGCTCTTCTCGGTAATTCTTACTGTAATCGGGGTAGTCTTTGCTCCCCCGGTGCTCAAAATGATGAATACTCCCGTAAAAGTTCTTCCGGAATCAATCACCTATTTCAGAATCTATTTCGGCGGCGCCTTTGGATTTGTAATGTATAATACCTTCGTGGGCATTCTTAGAGCCACCGGTGACTCCAAACATCCCCTTTATTATTTGATCATTTCCTCAATCATTAATATAGTATTGGATTTGGTTTTAATCGCAGGATTAGGCATGGGGGTTGGAGCAGCAGCTTTTGCTACAGCTGTTTCACAGATTATATCTGCACTCCTTGCATTTTATCGTTTAACACACATAGATGCTGACTACAAAATAGAGATTAAAAAAATAGGTTTTGATAAATCCATGACCCGGAAGATAATAAGCTATGGTCTTCCCTCCGGTCTTCAGAACTCAGTTATGTCCCTCTCAAATGTGGTTATTCAATCATATATAAACACCTTTGGAGAATATGCCATGGCCGGAATAGGTGCATATTCAAAAATCGAAGGATTTGTTTTTATTCCTATTACAAGCTTCGCAATGGCCATAACCACATTTGTGGGCCAAAATATTGGCGCCGGTGAAATTGACAGAACAAAAAAAGGAATACGATTTGGTCTTATTAGCACAATCGTATCCTGCATAATAATCGGTGGTGTTTTAATCGCGTTTTCAGAACCCCTCCTTGGCCTATTCGATAAGCATCCTCAAGTAATCGCTTTTGGCATAGGAAGGGCGCATGTTGTATCAATGTTTTTCTTCCTCTGTGGCTTCAGCCACTTCATGGCTGCGGTTCTTAGAGGGGCGGGAAAACCCATGTCAGCTCTTTTAGTCTTTTTAGTTTGCTGGTGCGTAGTTAGAATAATCGTTATAATGGTTTTCTCCAATATATTCCCGACAATCTATCTAACCCATTGGGTCTATCCTATTACTTGGACCCTCTCCACCATATCCTTCATCGTAATTTATAAGCGAACCGACTTAAACAAATTACATATTTAAATCATAATCATCAATCATGATTCTTGCTACTATTCCTCATTTTGTTCAGGTTTATCTTTAAACTGCTTAACTTTCCCTAATCTATAATTCCCTTCAAAGCCCTTAGTCCTCCTGCTATTCCATCAAATTTCCTGCTACCAATTCCGAGCCCAGTTTCCTCAACTATAATCTCAGGAAGCGATCCAAATTCATCTACAAAAAACTTGAGTAGCGCAGCTCCCGTTGGAGTGCATGACTCCGACGGGATTATTCCGGCTTTAAAAGGAATCCCCTTTAATATGTTTAATGTGGCGGGTGCAGGAACCGGCATAATACCATGTGCACATTTAACATAGCCATTTCCCACCGCAATTGGAGAGGCAATAACTTTTTCAGGTGCAAGTTTTTCAAACAAATAACAAACAGCTACAACATCTGCTATGGCATCCATCCTACCCACTTCATGAAAGTGCACATCGGTGACAGGATGTCCATGGGCTTTGCTCTCCGCCTCAGCAATTATGTTATAGACTTTTATTGCGTTGCCTTTAATATTGTCAGATACGGCACATGAATTGATGATTTCCTCGATTTCCGACATACCTCTATGGGTATGGTCGTGGTGATGATGGTCATGATGATGGTCATGGTCATGTTGGTGATGATAGTCATGGTCGTGGTCATGATGATGATCGTGGTCGTGCGCATGATCCGGGGAAACCTTCCAATCATCTGGTTCCTCTTCGCCATTAATTAGGACTTTCATATGAGTACCGGCTATCCCTCCACTTGATGCATCCTCACTTACGAACTCCACTCCAGGAATCCCTATTGAATTAAGCTCCTTTATGACTCCGGGCTTATCTTCACATACACCAACTAGCGCAGCTGTAAGCATATCTCCTGAAGCCCCGAAACTACAATCCAAATAAATAGCTTTCATATGTTGTCCTTCCCAGAATAATCAGAACAGGCTTTTATATATCAGGCTTTTATCTATCAGCCTTTGATAAACAACCTATCTGTATACTTTTTAATCTATTGATAATAAATCTATTGATAATAAAGTAGACTCACTTTTTTAAGCGCCATTACTATTATTGGAATCAAAACAATATGTATAATTATCGCCGGTACGGCATTAATAAATGCACCTGCCAGGAATAAATCAAAGGTAAATTTCTCTCCCATAAAGCCAAGAATCGCATACTTTACTGCTCCCCAAACCAAACGCCCCAATATCATTGATATAATCAGCGAAATGTAAATAAAAGGTGTTTTCTTCGGAAGGAGACCAAAAAGAAAACCTGAACAAAAACCATAAGTCGCCAGTTCAAAAGCCATGACGATAGCATCCGGAACCATTGCAGGCATACCGAAAAGCATTGATCTAAGTATCGGTGCCACAAACCCAACGCCCAAGGCCCAGAAAGGTCCTGCCACATAACCCGCCAAAAAAACAGGAATATGCATGGGAGAAATCATCTTTGCTATCTGCGGAACCTGACCAGCTATAAAAGGAATAACAATAGCCAATGCCAAACATAAAGCTGCCATTACCATTTTTCTTATGCCGGCATTGCTATTGATGTTTTTATCTTGCTTCATACTATTTTATCCTTCATTTCTTCTATAAGCTCTGTTAATACATTCTTGTTCAGTTTAATGTACACTTCAGTTTTATAATTGTTGTCCTTACTGTTAATTGTTAATTGTTAATAATTAGGAAAAACGTTCCTATTATATAAAAATCATAATGAATAGGAACGTTTTTATGCGTTTTTTTCATCCTCCAGAAGCGTCATCAATAATATATGAACTATACTCCACACGCATGAAAGCTATGCATTTACGCGCCCAGAGACAGCCCTATATTATATGAATTTACGTTATATACCCTTCTAAGAAGCTTTTTACATAGCTTATTGCGTTCTTGACTGCGCCATCTTCATATACCGGAGTCAGGTTAGCCTGTTTTAGGATTTCATGATATCCTTTGCTTCCGCCTACATCAATTAGTTCCAAATACTCCTTCCATGCAATTCCAGGCCTCTCAATATACTTTCTATACATCTCCATGGCATTTACAGTGGCTATTGCATACTCGATATAATATAAAGGCACATAGAAAAAATGAAACTTATGATACCAATATCCGCCTCGACGCATGAACTCATCATCCTCATCATATTTTCTCCAAGGCATGTATTTTTGCTCTAGTTTATGCCATTCATATGTTCTTTCCTTCGGTGTAAGATTAGGATTATCATAGCAAATATGTTGAAACTCATCCACTGCAACACCAAATGGAATAAACGTCATGAAATATTGAAGATTTCCGAATTCATATTTCCATGCATCTTCACCAAACAGAATATCCGCGTATTGATTGACAAACTGAATCATGGACATGGCATTAATCTCGGTAATCTCAGAAGAAGGAAAAAAGTATTCCTCAATATGCTGCCTTCTGCATGCTCTGTATGATGCAAAAGCATGCCCTAGGCTCTCAGATAAATACTGCACATCTTCTGCGCTTCCGGTAAAGTGTTCGAACATAAATGGCGCCTTACTATATGGAAGCAATGTATAGAATTCTCTGAAGGCTTTTTCTGGTCTCGGTTTATAATCTATAAGCTCGTGATTCAGAATATAACTGATAAACTCGTCTGTCTCAGGGCTCATCTCGCGAAGCATACTAATTACTTTTTGCATCATATACTCAGCATCACCGGTCGGCTTTGCATTTCCATCAGGAAAAACAAAATTCTCATCGTAAGCCATCACCTTATCTATTCCAAGTCTCTTGGCCTGCGCTTCATATAATCTGTTACATAGCGGAACTATCTCATCTACAACTTGTTCTCTAAATTTGGCTATCTCTTCTCTACCATAGTCCACTCTCTCTCTTTCCAGATAGCCTACCGCAACATAACTATCGTAACCAAGTATATTCGCAATCTCGTTTCTAACCTTAATCAATTCATCCCAGACCTGCTCCAGCCTATCCTCGTTCTCACTTAGAATCTCTGAGAATCCTTTAAAGGCTTGTCTACGGATATTTCTGTCGTCATGAGAAAACAGTTCCTGAAGGTCAATAAATGAATTGCTCTTTCCATCAACTATTTTTTTGCTTCCCATTAAAATATTATCGTACTCGTTTATCAACTTTTGTTCATGCTGTCTTAATGGGATAATCTCCTCCGAAATAGTTTTCTTTCTTATTTCAGTTTTAATAAAATACATGTGGCCGATTTGCGCTTCTATCTCATCCCTGAATGGACTATTATAAATCGCTTCTTTGAAGTCCAGTTCAAGTTTCCTAAAGATAGGCAAAAAATCGTCGGCCCAGTTTTTATCGGCTTTATATCTCTCATCTGTTGTATCCATGGCGTGCCTAATACTTATAAGCTCAATCACTTCCTTGATTCGGCGCACCAAAAGATTATTCTCGAATAATACTTCTAGAACATCATCTCCGCTCTCTGATTTTTTCACCCTTTCTATATGGTCAGCATATAGCGTTTTAACCATTTCAGAATTGGGCTTAGGAACCTTTAGATCACTTAATTTCCAAGCGCGTTCGACCAATTATCGTCCTCCGGAATAACTGTTATAATTATTTGCTACATTATAATGATAACACTTTGATGTCAATTATACAAATACTACTTTATGTGTTAGCGGATAAAGAAAACCTTAACCCGCAATCTCCTTAAAAGCCTTTGGAAGTCCTCCTATTATATCTCCCGCCATCAAGCTCCTCTCACCATAACTCTCGGCAGCAATATCACCTGACTTTCCATGAACAAAGGCGCCTGCGCAGGTTGCTTCCAATGGGCTTTTTCCTTGAGCAAGAAGGGCTCCAATTATCCCCGTCAAAACATCTCCGGATCCTGCAGTTGCCATACCTGGATTTCCGGTAGTATTTACCCAAAGAGATGTTCCATCTGTTATCAATGTTTCGTTCCCCTTAAGCAGGGACACCCCTTTATATTTTGATTGCAATGCGATGCATGTCTCCTTCCTACTTCCAGCTTCCTCAACCAATCTGGCCGCCTCCCTCTTATGAGGCGTGATGATTAAGTTGCATTCCCCGATTTCCTTCTGTAAATCATTACTTGCGGAAATAGCATTTAACCCATCAGCATCTATCAAAATCGGAATGTCCCGATTCTTTCTTCCAAATTCAACTACCTCTTTTAGAATTCCCTTTGTTCTTTCGCTTATTCCCATTCCGGGTCCAACAGCAAGTGCCGAGATGCCGAATAAAGTCCTCTTACCATTGGAGGAAGTTTCTTGTACCTGACGCTTCAAAAGTTCTACTGCCTCCTCTTCCTCAATGCAAATCGCCTCAGGAACAGCAATCTGAAGCATCGGAAAATTCACCTTAGGTGTAGCAACTTTCACAAGACCTACTCCGCTTCTCAATGCAGCCTTCGCTGCAAGAATTGCAGCACCCGCCATCCCCTCCTTGCCGGCAAAAATAAGAAGAGTGCCGTAGTCTCTCTTATCGGTATCCACGGCACGTCTATCATTTAAAATATCACCAACTATTTCACATGTTATTCTTTTCTCTTCCATGGCTTATAATAAAATGTGTATTTCACACTCTGTGGCCCTATGTTATTTGAAAAATGGGCAATATACCAATTTCCCTACAATAATAACACTCATTTGTAAATAAGACAAATAATCTTATTTCAGTTTTAAATATATTTCTCCACTATTTCAATCACTTAATCAACCCGGGCAAGTTCCCTCTCTATCAGGTTCCAGAACCCTTCCACATTGATATCCATAGCCACATCCGCAGTGGCAGGCTTCCCAAGAAAATCAAAGGTATCACAGTTGGTTCTTCCATAAGAATTCTCGCCTTTTATCTCGATAGTTACATTCATTTGCTGTGTTTTGATTAGCTCGGGTTCTATCAAATATGCGATAGTTACCGGGTCATGCAATGGCCCGCCATCATATCCAAAGACTTCCTTTTGCGTCTTACAAAAATGCCCCATCAGGTCAACAAAAAGCTTTGATGCGCCGGTTCCGACTCTCTCCATCCTCTCTACGATTTCCGGATAGCAAAGAACCTTTCTTGTAACGTCCAAACCAACCATCGTTATTGGTCTTCCGGATGTAAAACAAATATATGCAGCTTCTGCGTCCGCCCAGATATTATACTCGGCTGCAGGGGTTACATTTCCGTTTGCAACGGAACCACCCATTACAACAATGCGCTTAATCTTTTCAACAATGCCGGGGGCCATTCTCATAGCCATTGCAAGATTTGTCATGGGGCCGGTTGTTACAACAATTACATCACCCTCGGATTCACGGAGAGTTTTCACAATAAAGTTAACACCATGATCCTCCTCGGGCATTTTCGTTAGGGGTGGAAAAACAGGACCATCCAAGCCACTTTCACCATGAATAAAGTCTGCGATATATGGTTCTCTGACAATCGGCCTCGGGCATCCCGGATATACCGGAATATCAGTTTTCCCAATCCACTGAAGCACCCGACAAGCGTTAACCTTTGTTTTCTCGACGGTTTGATTTCCTGCGGACACGGTTATTCCAAGCAGGTCAATATTTGGGTTAACAGCTGCCAGTATAATAGCAACTGCGTCATCGTGACCAGGGTCACAATCTAAAATTATCCTTTTTCTATCCATATCCACGTTAATTGTATTCGTTTTCTATAGTAATAACCTCATATGTATTCCTATCGCCTATTTTTTTTGGACGAACCGAAGCGGTTCCTTCGCCAATCAAACTATACCATTCATCCAATTCCGCCTCTTCATGCGTTTTCGCATAGTCTTCCTTGGTTACATTTAAGCCGCCTACACTCCCATCACGGCCAATGTCTATTCTATAAATATTGTATTTCATTTCCTGATGACCATCTTCGAACTCCATAATCTGATTAACCACTGCCAAATCATGAACAGTTCCACCAAAAGCAGCAACGGTATAGATTTTGTTACCATCGTAATAATACTGCATAGACCCATCCTCAGTAACACCTCTTGACGACGGATCACTTTCCGGAAGTGTGCTCAGTTTTTCATCCGACAGTTCAAAACCAAAAAACCTGAGCATTCT
>CACXFN010000119.1 GCA_902766915.1 uncultured Eubacteriales bacterium | reverse complement strand
TCCCCCAGCACATACAAAGTATCATCGTTGTTCAACTGTATCAGTTCCAGCAACTCAATAAACTGATCGTAATAGCCATGTATATCACTTATTACATAATTCATATATGCATATCACTTACTTTCTTCAAATGGCCACTTTCTAATTGCATGGCCATAAACCCACAAGGCTTGATCTAATTCACGCGAAATAAACATAATATCACCGTTCTTATGTATTTCATCTGGAAAAACCTCGTTCAAAAGCCACATATATTCCTCGAGATTATTTACCGCCAAGAAATACTCTTTATTAACTCTGTCTTTTCCTTTCGGATGATCATTCTTCAGCGGAGCATCTGGAACAAATACTTCAAGTGGCGACTTACCCATCCTAAGAGCTTTCACTGCCACATGTGCGAATCGATCATAGATGGGAATAGCTCCCTTTGAAAGGAAAAACATTTGATTAATTATATATACCGTCCCATAGTTGAATAAGCTATAGGTATCCTTTATCTTCAAAAAGAGTTTTCTTCTATCATCCTCTAACGCAAAATTGTATCCTTTTACATCTATCGGGTTACCACTCACATATTTATCAAACTCTTCTCCCGTAAATGCTTCTGAATCTTTAGTAAGTTTTATTGGAGATCCATTTCCATTATTCCATATGTCTGGCAACGGCTTAACGTAATCAAAATGTCCATCCTTCCAGGCTGCCTTTCCAGCTTTCCATGCAAAAGATTGAGCGTCAAAAATGCCTTTTTTTATTTTTTCCGTAATATATTCTTCTACACCTGGATTTGTTCTATTAAGGGTTTTAGGTATGCCGGCATTATTAAAATCTTCGTCTGAAATAGGATCCTGTGGGCTATCTAAATAAAACCGTGAATATTGTTTTATAAAACTGTATGCATCCATTTTACTCATACGCTCTGTACCCCTTTCTCAGCTCATCCTTCACCTGCTCGCGTAGCTCCAGCGGTTCCAGTATCTCTACATCCGGTGCGTAACTTTTTGCAAACTGAACCATTGCAGTCTCATTCACTTTAGCCTTCACGCATACTGTGTCCTCAGTCTCATCGAAGAATCGCACATCTTTGCCGAACATATCAATAATGTCGCTGATCATTGGTTTAACTATTCGGAACATAACCGTAGAATCTTCACTGGAATACATATAAACATGTTGCTTCATATATTCAGCAAGATCCAGCCTTTTCCCGTTTGACCACTTCAGCTTTTCAAACGGCTTAGCCTTAGCATCGAGAATTTCAATATCGGTTATACGGTCAACCCGATAATTGGATATATCATCATAATAATCATAATTACAGATCAGGTAATATTTTCCTTCTTTCGCCACCATCTGATAAGAGCTAACGATATATACGCGCTCCTCGCCTTCTTTATCCAGCTTAGGATGCTGTTCCTTATCCGTACCATACTCGAGATATTTGAAAGAAACCTTCCGGCCTTTACTTATTGCTTCATCAAGGACATCGATGTTGTAAAAGACCTGTCTGTTATTCGTCTTGTCCTTCGGCATTGTGCAGATATAATTCATGCTGGCGCGGAAGTACTTATTCGAGAGCGACTCCAATTTCAAAACAAGCTCCTTACACTGGCTGTAAGGCAGATGTTTTGAGAACAGAAGAGAATCAATAAGCAATCTCAGTTCAGGCTTCGAAAAATCTCTCACGAGATAAAAGCTCGACATAATGGTGCTTTCTTCTACCTCGCCGGTCTTTTCATTTCGGATCATTCTGGTCGTTTCCTGCGATTCGATTTCATAACCAAGTTCAATGAGATCCATCAGATTGCTTTTTACAGTTCTCCGGTCAACTTCCATATCGTAGTCCTGCTTTAGCAGTTCCAACAGTTCGGCCTGCGTCAATCGGTGATCCTCATCCGTATATTTTTTTAGTATCTCCAATGTATTAAAGAGACTTAACTTCTTTGCCTGTCTGCCCAATTTGATTACTCCTTTCGTTTTCACCCGTTATTTGCATACCTCTCTTAATTTGGCAAGAACTTTGACCATTGCATACGTATCAAGGCCGCAGTATTTCAATAGATTCCGTCTTGTTATTTCTATCTCCTCCGGTGTCCTATTTACCAGATTTGCAAAAGCAGATGAAGCCTCACCGCCATGATGAATTTCCTCCAGCGAATGGTAATCCAGGTCCGGATCATTCGGATACAGTGCCGGTAAAACATACTTGATCGAATAAGACCCCTGCATAGCCTTTGTATAATAATGCTGGTTCTGGAACGGTATCATAAGATCACATATATTGTCCCTAATTGCTAACAGGTGATCTGCAAGGTCCGGAAATACCGTTGCCAAGGACTTCAATACTCTGCGTTCAAATGACATATTATATG
>CACXFN010000118.1 GCA_902766915.1 uncultured Eubacteriales bacterium | reverse complement strand
TCAATAAAGGTAGAATAACTATAAATGATTTGGCAAGACTGATGGGAGAGGGACCTGCAAAAACCTTTGATATATATCCTGAAAAAGGATCTTTGGAAATCGGTACTGATGCAGATATAACGATTATAGACCTGGAACCTGAGTATGTGTTTCACCAGGAAAATCTACATTCGAAAACAAAACTATCTCCCTTGAATGGAAGAAGATTTAAGGGGAAAGTGATAAGGACTATTCTGAGAGGCGAAATAATAGCTGATAACGGAGAAATTGTGGGTAATCCATTTGGAAAGTTTATACGTAGGTAATTAGAGGAGAGAAGGACAATGAAAAAGTATGCTGAAATGAATTTGGAAGAACTTAAAGCTGAGCTTGAAACTGTAGAAAAAAGGTATGCGGAAATAAAAGCTTTGGGATTGAATCTGGACATTTCCAGAGGGAAACCGGGAAAAGAACAATTGGATTTGGTCTCCGACATATTTGATGTGATGCCATCGGAAGCCGACTTTCAAATAGATGGAAACGATGTTAGAAACTATGGTGTATTGGATGGCATAAAGCCGGCCAAGCAGCTTTTTGCTGAAATACTTGATACCAATCCGGAAAATGTTTTTGTTGGAGGCAACGCAAGTCTACAGCTCATGTATGATACTGTAGCAAAGGCCTATACTCATGGACTCTTTAAAAGTGATAAACCCTGGAGCAAATTGGAAAAGGTGAAATGGATATGTCCGGTTCCCGGATATGACAGACATTTTGCCATTTGTGAAAGCTTCGGGATGGAAACCATCAATGTCCCAATGACAGAGACCGGTCCGGATATGGATATGGTTGAAGAACTTGTCAAGGATCCTGAGGTAAAGGGAATGTGGAATGTTCCAAAGTATTCCAATCCCGATGGAATAATCTATTCACGCGAAACAATAGATCGGATAGCTGCATTAAAACCTGCAGCAAAGGATTTTATTATAATGTGGGATAATGCATATTGTATTCATGAATTTGATGGCGATTATGTTCCATTTCCCGATATTCTATCTGCCTGTGAGAAGGCAGGGAATCCGGATATGGTTTTTGAATTTGCTTCCACATCCAAGGTTACACTTCCGGGTGCAGGCGTAGCATGTTTTGCATGCAGCAAGGATAATATGGACTATATGAAGAAGTTGATTGGTATTCAGGCCATTAGCTTTGATAAGACCAATCAGCTTAGACATGTTTTGTATTTAAAGGATAAGGAGCATACCCTTGACCTGATGAAAAGACATGCCGGTGTGTTGGGACCGAAGTTTAGAACGGTTTTGGATAAACTGGAGACGGAGATCGAACCACTTGGTATAGCTGAATGGCAGAAACCAAAAGGAGGCTATTTTATCAGTGTGAACTGCATGCATGGTACGGCCAAGGAAGTATGGAGGTTGTGTAAAGAAGCCGGGGTTGTGATGACAGGCGCAGGTGCTACATATCCCCATGCTGAGGATCCAAATGATAGCAATTTGAGAATAGCACCAAGCCTCCCTATGCCGGAGATTCTGTCGCAGGCTATGGATGTATTCTGCATTTCATTGAAATTGGCGGCACTAAGAAAACTGTTGAATGGCTGATATATTTAACAATCTTTTGTGACTTTGATACATTCATTATTGTAAAGCTGGGTATAATCATCATATTAAAATTGTAAAAATCCAATTAATGGGATTTGAAGATCGAATATGTTTGAAAAGGAGTTTAACGAATAATAATGAGCAAAGAATTTGATGAAAAATTAGTATATGACATATTGGTCGTAGGGGCAGGTCCGGCAGGACTGACCGCTGCCATTTATGGAACAAGAGGTGGAAAGAGCGTCTTGGTTCTGGAAAAGCTTTCTTATGGCGGGCAGATTATCAATACACCGGAGGTGGAAAACTATCCCGGAGCCAAGAGAACTTCAGGATTTGAATTGGCTACGTCTATGTACGAACAGGCAATTGAATTAGGCGCAAAAATGGAATTTGGAGAGGTTGTGGAAATAGAAAGGTGTGACGAGGAATTACCATATTTTCTGGTTAAAACGAAGAACGCCATCGGAGAACCCGGCCCTGACTATGAAGCTAAATCCATTATTCTTGCTACAGGTGTAAAGAGTAGAGAACTTGGTCTTCCGAGAGAAGAACAATTAACCGGAGCAGGTATTTCTTATTGTGCCACATGTGACGGTGCATTCTTTAGAGGTAAGGATGTAGCTGTTTTAGGAGGCGGTAATACTGCATTGGAAGATGCAGAATACATGGCAGAACTGGCAAAAAAGGTTTATTTAGTCCATAGAAGAAACGAGTTTAGAGGGGACGAGATAACCGTAAAGAGGCTGGCGGAAAAGGAGAATGTAGAGTTTGTACTTGATTCAGTTCCTGTAGAAATACTTGGTGAACCAAGGGTGGATGGGCTTAAAGTTAAAAATGTTAAGTCAAACGAAGAAAGAGTTTTAGAAGTTGAAGCTATTTTTGTTGCCTTTGGTCGTGTGGCAGATAATCAGGGCTTTGCCAATTTAGTTGATTTAAATGACGCAGGTTTCTTCAATTCCGGAGAGGATTGTGTTACAAAAACTCAGGGGGTTTTTGTTGCAGGGGATGCCCGTGAAAAAACAAGAAGACAGCTGGTTACAGCAACAGCGGATGGCGCGGTTTCTGCAATGGCAGCCATAGAATATTTACACAATTTAGGCTAAATCATATTGAATCCAAACACTATATATGGTAAAATCAACGAGGCAAAAGGGAGAAATAGGAAGGTGACTTATGAGCCAAAATAAACCGAAATATAAACGTATATTGTTGAAGGTTAGTGGTGAGGCCCTTGCGGGCGAACAGCGATTTGGAATTTGTGATGAAGTTACTGATATAGTTGCCAGGCAGATAAAAGAGGTTAGCGATTTAGGTGTTGAAATTGCCATAGTTGTTGGAGGAGGAAACTTCTGGAGAGGAAGATCCAGTGAAAATATGGATCGTGCAACTGCCGACTATATGGGAATGTTGGCAACAGTTATGAACGCTTTGGCATTACAGTCTGCACTTCTCAATATTGGAGTAAAAGCTCGTGTGCAGACAGCTATTGAAATGAGAGAGATTGCTGAACCATATGCTCGCATGAAAGCCATGAGCCGTTTGGAACACAAGGATGTTGTTATCTTTGGTGGAGGCACAGGCAGTCCTTTCTTCTCCACAGATACCACTGCCGCCCTTAGAGCAGCTGAAATGAATGCGGAAGTAATTCTTTTAGCGAAAAACGTTGATGCTGTTTATTCGGATGACCCGGACACAAATCCTGATGCGATTAAATATGATGAATTGACATTAAAGGATGTCCTGGATCAGGATTTAAAGGTTATGGATTCAACTGCAGTAACCCTCTGCAGAGAAAACAATATTTCCATCCATGTATTTGGAATTGCAGGAGAGGGAAATATTATGAGGGCTGTCTGCGGAGAGAAGATAGGCACAATAATTAAGGAATAATTATAATCATTAGATGCATTTTGATAGAGAGAGGAGTGCATGAAATGGCTAATAAGAGTATCGAAGAAAGAATTGAAAAGAGTAAGGAAGTTCTCAAAGGGGATTTAAATACAGTTAGAGCAGGAAGAGCTAATGCTGCTCTTTTGGACAGAGTTGTTGTTGATTATTATGGATCTCCGACACCCCTTAAACAGTTATCCAATATCAGTACTCCGGATCCAAGAACTTTGATGATTACACCATTTGATCCGAAGGCCATCTCCAGTATAGAAAAAGCAATAAATATTGCGGATATTGGAATCACACCATCCAATGATGGTAAGAATATCCGTCTTGCTATTCCACAGCTGACGGAAGAACGTCGTCTGGAGCTTACTAAAACCATAAAGAAAATGGGCGAGGAAACAAAGGTTGCAGTAAGAAATCTTAGGAGAGAAAGCATCGATAAGCTAAAGAAACAGCAGAAAAATGGAGAGATTTCCGAGGATGAACTTTCCAATGAATTGGACGATGTTGAAAAGATGATAGAAAAGGCTATCAAGGATATTGATGGCATAGTAGCTGAAAAAGAAAAGGAAGTAATGGAAGTTTAAGACTTAAGATTATAGTCTGTATTCTATTAGGGCTGTTTCGCTATGCGAGATAGCCCATTTTATAGGGGAATAATCGAGTATGAATATTGATTTATCTAACCTACCTGCTCACGTGGCAATAATCATGGACGGGAATGGAAGATGGGCAAAGAAACGCATGCTTCCCAGAGTTGTGGGCCATAATGCAGGAATGGAGGCCATGAAGGAAATCGTAAGGACTGCTTCCGATATGGGGATAAAGTATCTTACGGTATATGCTTTTTCCACAGAGAATTGGAAGAGGGATTTGGATGAAATATCCGGTATTTTTGGTCTTTTGGTAAAATTCGTAGCCAGAGATTTGGCAGAACTACACGAGAAGAATGTAAGGGTTAGAATATTTGGCGATTATTCAGTTATACCTGAAGATGCAAGGGCAAGTTTGGATAAGACCCTTTTAACCACCGAAAAAAACACCGGCATGCAGTTTAATATAGCGCTTAATTATGGTGGCCGTGCAGAGATACTTCGCGCAGTAAATAGAATAATTAATGAGAGATTCTTCGATGCCTTATCAAAGGGAGATTATATTGAGGAGGTTAGCGAGGAGGATATTTCCAGATGTCTTTATTCCGGTGAAGAAAACGGTGATGTTCCTGATCCGGATTTGATTATCAGAACCAGCGGTGAGGAAAGGCTTTCTAATTTTCTGATTTGGCAATCGGCTTATAGTGAACTGGCTTTTACAGATACTTTATGGCCTGATTTTTCTCCCCAGGAATTTAAGAGCATAATAGAATCCTTCTGCAAAAGAGAACGCCGTTTCGGCGGAAGAATTACTGAGGCAAAATAGAGGAGATTGGATGAAGACTCGTGTTTTATCGGGACTAATAATGGTACCATTGGTACTGATACTATATTTTAGGGGAATACCTCTTGTTTTGGCTGCATTTATTGTCAGCGCTATAAGTGTATATGAATTGTTAAAAGGTCTATCCAAGATAGGAATAATGGGCAATATCTTTATTTCATGGGGGTCACTTATAGCTTTATATGCATGCCATTTCATAGTTCCGGGACGACATGACTATTTGACATTTTGGTTAGTTTTATCTGTCATAGCATCATTTTTAGGTATCTTCAATATTGAAAAGCATAGAATTGAAGATGCCCTTGCAACCATTTTTTCCATAGTCTATATAGAATTCTTTATTTTTCATATTGTGCTTATAGATGAAGGTAGCTATGGAGTATTGGTCTGGATGGTTGGAATAACAGCTATTTTTACTGATATCTTCGCATATTTCACCGGTTATTATTTTGGGAAACATAAACTCTGTCCGAAATTATCGCCGAAAAAAACTATTGAGGGAGCAATGGGAGGCATCCTTGGTGCAGTTCTTTTCAGCATTGTGTTTGGACTAATTGTGAAGATTGAAATATTCCCTCATATGATTGTATTAGGAATTCTGGGTTCAATTATGGGACAGCTGGGAGATTTAACTGCATCCAGTTTCAAGCGTAAAATGGGTATTAAAGATTATGGAAATATTATTCCGGGCCATGGTGGAATACTGGATAGATTCGATAGCATTATTTTTACGGCACCTACAGTTTACTATTATATTCAATTGATACTACAACGATAATATGAAAAATGTAACCATATTGGGAAGCACCGGTTCCATTGGAACCCAGGCGCTGGAAATAATACGGGACAGTTCCCATAAATTTAATGTTGCTGGTTTAACCTGTGGTAAGAACATAAAGCTTTTATCAGAGCAAATCCTTGAGTTCAGACCACGGTTTGTTTGTGTTGATCAAAAAGAAGACATTGAATCATTAAGGAAGGTAGTAGATTGCCGTGGCATTGAGGTTCTTTATGGTGAAGAAGGATTAATAAAAGCTGCCCAAATGGATACGGATATTATCTTGAATTCACTTATGGGGATGAGAGGGATGCTTCCCACTATTAAGGGAATCGAGGCTGGGCATGACATTGCCCTTGCCAATAAGGAAACCCTTGTGGCAGGTGGGGAAATTGTCATGGAGGAAGGGAAGAAAAGGGATGTGAAAATTCTTCCTGTAGATAGTGAACACAGTGCCATTTTTCAATGCTTAGAAGGTAATAAGGGCGAAGAAATAAAAAGAATACTTCTTACGGCCTCAGGGGGTCCTTTTAGAGGATGGTCTGAGAAAGAACTGGAAAACGTTACTCCGGAGAAGGCATTAAAACATCCCAATTGGAGCATGGGAAGAAAAATAACCATAGATTCTGCGACTATGATGAATAAGGGATTGGAAATCATAGAGGCAATGCATTTATTCGATGTGCCTGTGGACAGAATCGAAGTATTGGTGCATCCTCAGAGCATCATTCATTCTGGCGTGGAGTTTAAGGACAGAGCTATATTAGCCCAGCTTGGTACACCGGATATGAAAGTTCCAATTAGCGTGGCGTTAAATTACCCTGAAAGAATGGAACTTAGTACGGAAAGTGTTGATTTCTTTGGTAAAGGAGCAAATCTCACCTTTGAGAAGCCTGATTTGGAAACTTTTAAATGTTTAGGTCTTGCTATAAAAGCAGCGAAGGAGGGTGGAACATTGCCTGCCGTAATGAACGCAGCAAATGAAGTGCTGGTGGAGCTGTTCCTGAATAATGAAATAGGTTTTATCGATATAGGCAGGATAATTGAAATGGTTATGAATGAACATATAGATAGATTGTTGTTGAAAGAAGCAGAGGGAAAGGATAATAAGAAACTAATGGTGGAAGAGATTTTAAAAGCAGATAGATGGGCAAGAGATTACGCTGGAATACTTGCAAAGGAATGCAAGGTTAGGAAGGGGGAACAGAGTTGACTATATTATTGCTGGTGGTATTATTTGTTTTTTTGATTTTTCCCCATGAGTTGGGTCATTTTATTGCGGCCAAATCCTTTGGTGTTCAAGTTAACGAATTTGCATTTGGAATGGGTCCTGCAATTTTTAAGAAACAAGGAAAGGAAACCCTGTACTCCATTAGAGCGATTCCTTTAGGTGGCTACTGTGCCATGGAGGGAGAAGATACCGAAGAAGCAGGGGATAACCCTCGTGCCTTTAATAATAAAAAGTGGTGGCAGAAGATTATTATTCTTTTGGCAGGTGCAGCAATGAATGTTTTCATTGCTTTCTTGGCCTTAAGTATCGTTGCGGGAGTCGGTGGAGTAATAACAAATACTCTAAACAGTGTTGTGGAAGGAGGTCCCGCGCATAAAGCCGGAATCATCGCCGGAGACACCATTATTGAGATTAATGGTGAAGCCACAGACAGTTGGTCTGATGTTGTAACGCTATTGGACAGGGAGATGGGGGATGGAAGTAATCTAATTGTCACCGTAGATAGAAAGGGAAACATAGAATCATTCCAGGTTACTCCTGAATTAAACGATGCCGGCGAATATAAAATAGGTATTGAGGCATCTGTTAAACACAATCCAATCACTGCCCTAAAGAATGGCGCCATTGCCACCAAGGAACTGATTGGTGTACTATTTAGCTCACTAAAGGAGTTATTCCGATCTGAGAATGTGATGGAACAGGTCAGTGGACCAATAGGCATGGCACAGGTAGTAAGTGAAACATCTTCATTTGGATGGATGTATTTTGTTTATTTAGTTGCCGTTATAAGTTTGAACCTGGCTATTTTTAACCTGCTACCACTTCCTGCTCTTGATGGAGGAAGAATCATTTTTGTCATCATTAGGCTGATAACCGGAAAGGCAATTAGCGATAGTGTGGAAGGTAAGGTTCATGCCATAGGCATGGTCATGCTGATAGTGTTTGCTATCGTTGTTGCTGGAAATGATATTTTGAAACTGATTGGAAGATAATATGCCAAAGAGAAGAAATACCAAAATAATTCAAATAGGGAAAATAACAATTGGTGGTGATAATCCTATAGCAATTCAATCTATGACCAATGTTAATTCCAGAAATCAGGAGGCTTTGATAAAGCAAATTAGAGGGCTGGAGGAAGCCGGATGCGAAATAGTAAGAATTGCTGTTCCCGATATTGAGTCTGTAGAAACCTTTTCCAGGATAAGAAAGCAAACCGATATGCCCTTGGTTGCCGATATACATTTTGATTATAGGTTGGCCATAGAGGCTATTAAGGCAGGTGCAGATAAGATTAGAATAAACCCTGGAAATATTGGAGATATATCAAGGGTTGAAGCTGTTGTTAATGAAGCAAAGGCGGCAAAAATCCCTATTAGAGTAGGTGTAAATTCCGGATCTCTGGAAAAGGATATTATAGAGAAATATCATGGAGTCAATGCTGAAGGGCTTGCGGAAAGTGCATTAAGAAATCTGTCTCTGATTGAAGACATGGGTTATGATGATCTGGTGGTTTCCATCAAGTCCTCTGACATCGTAATGAATTATGAAGCACATCTGATTTTATCTGAACGAACCAATCATCCAATACATATCGGTATAACCGAAGCCGGGACGATCAGGCGTGGAAAGGTGAAGTCCGCTATAGGTATTGGGAGCCTATTGTTAAATGGTATAGGGGATACACTTAGAGTGTCACTTACGGAGGACCCAAAGGAAGAAGTTTTTTTTGCAAAAGAGATATTGGAGTCCATGGGGCTAAGGGAACCAAAATTCAATTTAGTATCATGTCCAACCTGTGGCAGAACAGAGGTGGATTTAAAAAGTCTTGCTGAGGAAGTAGAAGCCCGACTTACTGAGATGGATATTAACCCGGGACTTAAAGTGGCGGTTATGGGATGCGTTGTGAATGGTCCCGGAGAATCAAGGGAAGCGGATTACGGTATTGCAGGAGGTAAAGGCAAGGGGATTATTTTTGCCAATGGGGAAGTGTTAAAAACAGTGCCGGAGGATATGCTTGTAGATGAACTTATGGCATTGATTAAAGAAAAAGAGTCTAGGAATAACTAAGCGAGTAATACTTTTTATGAAGAGCTTTTTTGATAATAATATAGATTGGGATATGCTGGGATCTGCAGACAGGGATAAGTATGACCTGGAGATTCTGGATGTGATTTTGAAAAAAAGTACAGGGGTGCTGACAGTTAAGTTGGCACTCAATTTTGTGATACCCATAGTAAGTGAAAGAAAAATAAAGGTTCTAATGGAATCAGCAATTCCTGAAGTTACTGATGTAGAATTTGTATATTTCTTCAAAGATATGGTTCAGGAAGAGGAAGAATACCTGAACCTATACCTTCCACGTATGATTGAAAGTGCCAATGGTGCATTTAGAGCCATTACAGAAAATATAATACCACACGACGCTGTTTTGGATGGTGATACATTTGTAATAAAAGCGGTGGGGAAAGTCATTGTGGACAAATTAAATGAAGCCGTGGCATCGGTGTTTGAGTCTATTATTAAACAGGTATTCTCCGAGGTAATTGATAGGCGCATAAAGGTATTATTCATTAATGATGATGAGATGCATAATAAGGCTGCGCAGTTACTAAGGGAGGAACGAAAGAATAAGATAAAACTTGCTGCAAAGGAGAGTTTGGAAGCATCAAATGAAGCGATTCTTTCCCAAAGGAATAAATCCACTGATATTAAAACAGAGAATGGGACAACCAAGGGAAGGGAAAAGGCAAAGAAGAGAAATGAGTATTTAGTTAATAGAAGAGCCAAGGAAGCCCCGGTTGTTGGTAATGTTATCATGGGGGGCAAGGCTATTGTTGGGGATGCCGTTCCAATTTCAGATATTTCTCCCGAGCAGGAAAAGGTCATTACCGAGGGTATTGTTTTTGATAAGGAAATGAAGGTTTTCAGTAGTGGAAGCATGATGGTTAAGCTGATGCTAACTGATAAACATAATAGTATTTTAGCAAAGACTTTTGTAAGTGAGAACAAGTGGGAGGATATAGATAAGAACATCCTAAATGGTGATTTCATAAAAGTTCAAGGTAAGCCCGCAATAGATATGTATGAAGGGAACGAGCTTACAATTACCATTGATAGAATTGAGAAGGGACAGCTGCCATCCAGGGAAGACGATTATTCGGGGCCTCATAGAGTGGAACTTCATTGCCATACCAAAAT
>CACXFN010000117.1 GCA_902766915.1 uncultured Eubacteriales bacterium | reverse complement strand
TTCCTTTAAAACGAACTACACACCAGCGGTATGCAAAATTGTATTAGAACTTGGTGGCTATGCTGAAGTAGTATCAGATATGGAATTTGAATTGGCTAAGAGAATTGGGTTTCCAATAAATCGTGTTATTTATAATGGTCCAGGCAAGGAAAACTATGTAAGTGAATGCATTCTAAATGGTGGAATATTAAATATTGACAATTTTAACGATGTAAACAGAATTTGTGGTATTGCAAAAAACAATAATAATCTATCGGTCGGAATTCGTGTGAATTTTGATGTTGGTAATAATCTTCATTCCCGTTTTGGAATAGATGTTGATAATGGAGACTTGGATAAAGTGATTTCTGTTCTGACCGAAAACGGTATTCTTATTAATGGACTCCATTTTCATATCAGCAGAGCAAGAGGGATTGACGCATGGAAAAAGCGTATAGAATCTATGCTTGCAATAGCCGACAAGGTTGAGAGCATTACACATTCTCATCTTGGTTATATTGATCTTGGAAGTGGTATGTTCGGAAAACTGTCAGAAGAATTAAGAAACCAGTTTTCTGATGTTCCTTCTTACGATGATTACGCAAGAGTCGTTGCAGGTTCTATGGCAGATCATTATGCAGACAGAACTAATAAACCTAAGCTTTTTACTGAACCGGGTACCACTTTAGTTTCTAAGTATTTTTCGTTGTTTGCTAAGATTCTTGATATTAAAACTATACGAGATAAACATTTTGCATTGTTAGATTGTAGTTTTCACAATATAGGTGAGATATGTGGTCTAAAGAAAGTTCCAATGAAAATTGTCAAGAGTGGCGAACATGATAATGCTTATAAAGCCATTGATTTGGTTGGGTATACATGCTTGGAACAAGATGTTATATATCATGACTACTGTGGTCAAATGGGAATCGGGGATATATTAGAGTTTAGTAACGTTGGAGGATATTCTATTGTTGATAAACCTCCGTTTATTCATCCTGATATTCCGATATATATGGATAAATCGGGTGAAAGAAGTTGTATAAAAAGAGCGCAGACATTAGAAGATATTTTTGCGCCATATGTTTTTTAAGGAGTCAGTAATGGAGTCTATAACAGTTCTCCTCTCAGCAAGTGGATCTCAATTTGCACCGGGCATAATTAAGTGTCTTAAAAATAATGGTGAAAGAGAAATAAAGGTTGTTGGAGTTGATATGTCCAATGATCCAAGTAACTATTTTATTGTAGATAAATTTTATAATGTTCCGTCAACAGAATCAGATAATTATGTTGATGCTATTATTGATATTTGTAGGACAGAAAAGGTTAATATCCTATTACCACAGATGTCATCTGAACTACCGATATATTTGAAGAATCTTTCACGATTCAATGACATAGGAACAATTGTATCTATGACATTAAGTGAAAATGTAAACATTGCTAATAATAAACTTAAGTTATTTGAATTCATGAAGGATCATAATATTGCTACTCCAGCCTTCCATGGAGCGCATTCATTTCATGAGTTTAAAAATGCATTATTTGATTTAGGTTATCCATATAAACCCGTTGTTGTAAAAATCCCGGATAGCAGCGGAGCAAGAGGAGTAAGGGTTATTGATGAAAGCAAGTCAAAATATGAGATATTTGCTCATGAGAAGCCTACATCGGTATATGTTTCATACGAGGATATGAAATCTATTTTATTAGATGCTGAAAAAAGCCTTGGGAAAGGAAATTTTCCAGAACTAATGCTTATGGAATACTTACCTGGAGATGAATACGATATTGATTTGCTTGCCAGTGAAGGAAAAGTTTTGTATATAGCTGGTCGTAGAAACCCGGAAATTGTTATGAGTATTTCTCAATCATCTGTTTTAGAGAGAAACGAAAGAGCCGAGCATATTGCAGAACAATTAGTTAATACGCTCAATCTTGATGGCAATCTTGGCTTTGATTTTAAGTTTGACGAATTTGGGCAAGCACAACTTTTGGAAATTAATCCGCGTATTGATGCAACAGTTTCTGTTTTTGCAGCTGGTGGATTAAATCTCCCTTATTTACGGATTAAACAGCTTTTGAATGAACCATTACCAGATGTCGATATTAAATATGGGACTCGCTTAAAACGTCGTTTTATGGAGACCTTTACGGATGCAGATGGTAATTTAATTGAATGGTAAAGGATAGGATAGATGTATCGTCGATTTATAAAACGATTTTTAGATGTAATTTTGTCACTATTAGCTATTATTATTCTTTCGCCAGTTTTTATGGTATTAGCGATTTGTGTCAGAATTGGAATGGGAAGTCCGATTTTGTTTAGTCAAAGGCGAATTGGAAAGGATGAGAAACCTTTCAGTTTGTATAAGTTTCGTTCTATGACAAATACAAAAGATAAGGATGGAAATCTTCTTCCCGAGAAAGACAGGCTTACAAAATTTGGTGTTGCATTACGCTCATCATCGCTTGATGAACTGCCGGAATTATTTTCTATTCTTAAAGGTGATATGTCGTTTGTTGGTCCAAGACCACTACCTACATATTATGGTCCTTATTTCCTTGAACAGGAACGAATCAGGCATACTGTTCGTGGAGGATTGATTCCACCGGATAGTATAGGTGGCGAAACGACTTCGGATTGGGAGACACAATTCAAATATGAAACTTATTATGCCGAACATGTTACTTTTCTTATGGATATAAAAGTAATTCTTTGGACTTTTCTAATTTTGGTAAAGAGAGTTGAGACAAATTATGGTGCAGATGATCGCCCGCACTTGAACAAATATCGTGAATCTATGAATGTGGCTCAGTGCGAAATTGATAGATGGAATAATATGTAACTATAGGGAGCATAGAATGAGTGAGTATATAGTATTTGTTTGTAAGGATCATTATAATCCGCTTGGAATTGTTAGAACATTAGGTGAGGCAGGTATAAAACCTGTTGCAGTAGTGGTGAAAAGCGACCCACAACTGGTCATTAAATCCAAATATGTTAAAACAAAGCATGTAGTAAATTCTCCTGAAGAGGGCCTTGAACTTATTATTAGCAAATATGCAAAAGAAAATGGAGATAAATCTTTTATTGTTACAGGGGATGATGTCACCGTTCAATTGATGGATAAAAACTATGACAGACTTAAGGATAGTTTCTATTTCTATAATGCCGGCGAAGCAGGACGAATAAGACATTATATGAATAAGGATGTTTTGAATGCGTTAGCTGTAAAACATGGGTTCAATATACCTAAAACATGGAAAGTAAGACCTAGAGAATGTGAAATTCCAGAAGATATAATCTATCCAGTTATGACTAAGGCTATTCATTCATTCGGTAAAGAGTGGAAGAATATTGTTTTTATATGCAACGATGAAAAAGAACTAAAGGAAGCATATAAGAAAATTAAAAGCGAATTCATTTTGCTTCAGCAGTATATAGAAAAAACTGACGAGTATGGTTATGAAGGATTTAGTGTAAATCATGGGAAAGATGTATTTATAAGCATGCGTACAAGCCAGGTTTATATGTTACCTGATAAGTATACTCCATACTGGTATGTCAATAATGTTGATGATAAAGAACTTATAAAACAATTAAGTGGAATGATAGAAGAAATTGGCCTGGAAGGAATTTGGGAATATGAATTCCTTGTGGGTAAAGATGGGAAAATGTATTTCATGGAAATTAACTTTAGAAATACAGTTATTGGATGGGCAACAACTGTTGCAGGGATGCCTAATATAACATTATGGTGTAAATCCATGCAAGAAGGCCATATTGCAGATAATTGTTATAAGAAAATACCGGAAGGGTTTACTACCATGGCTGAATGTTTTGATTATGATGCCCGAGTTAAAGCCGGTTTATTGAGCCATAAAGAATGGATGAAGCAATATAAAAGTGTTGATGCAAAGTTATACAAGGGAAGAAAAGATTTTAGACCTTTTTTCTCATTTATGTGGTATAAGCTTACACGTATGAAGTTAGATCATTAAGGAGATGAAAAAGTTATGGAAATAGTCTTATGTGTTTTCCTCGGAGCATGGATTAGTGCAGCTGGTATATGTGCATATTATTGGATAAAAAAAGAAATGTCATCCTATATAAATAATGATGGCAAGAAGGAGAATATTTCGAAATGAATATCTATTTTATCGGTATGTGCATTTCTATGGTTATATACATAGCCATTGGAATATTTGTTAGTCGTAAAGTAAAAAATATTGATGATTATTATGTTGCAGGCAGACATGCTCCGACATTTTTAATCTCCGGATCATTAATAGCATCATATGTGGGCGTTGCCCTTTTCATGGGAGATGCAGCGGAAAGCTATGGTGGATTGTTTTCACCAATAGTTTTTCTGGCGATTATGCAAACGGCGGGATATATCATTGGAGCCGTCTTTTTCGGAAGATATCTCAGAAGAAGCGGTGTTATGACTATACCTGAGTTTTTTCATAAGAGATTTGCGTCTACTCCTATGAAGGTGATAGCTGCAACAACAGCTATTATTACG
>CACXFN010000116.1 GCA_902766915.1 uncultured Eubacteriales bacterium | reverse complement strand
TAAGTTAGAGGCCTCTGCCCCAGCTCCGGAAGCAGTTGAAGAAGTAGCTGAGGAAAATGCTGAAGCTATTGAAACAGCTGAAGAAATAGTAGAAGAAACAGTAGAAGAAACAACCGAAGCTACGGAATAAAGAAAAGGTGATATACAATGACTAATCTGGTAGAAATGATTGCCAAGGCATTGGTGGATAACCCCAGTGAGGTTAAGGTTACCCGTATGCAAGGTGAATCGGGAGACACAATAAGACTCCAGGTTGCCTCTCCTGACATGGGTAAGGTTATAGGAAAGCAAGGCCGAATTGCCAAGGCACTCCGCACTGTAGTTAAGGCTGCAGGGGTTAAAGACAATCAGAACGTGAATGTAGAAATCATCTCTGATGAAGAAGTAGCTAAAGAAAACGAAATGGCCGCTTCAGCCGAATAATAGTGTTATGTTTGGGACGGTTCCTTATTTGGGAGCCGTCCCTTAGGTTAACTTGGCAGTAATAGACAAGAGAGTTAATCTATTATTAATCAACAACTAAAGTCAATTGAATAATTAGGACAATTAGATATGAATGATGAGCTTATTCTCATAGGTGAAATAGTAAGCGCTGTAGGTATTAAAGGCGAAGTAAAAGTTAAGAGTTATGCCGAGTCACCGGATAACTACAAATCCTTTGGTTATGTTTTCATTGAAGAAAAAGGTGAATACCAGATAGAAAGAGCAAGGTCTTCAGGAAACATGGTGGTCTTAAAACTAGATTGCATTAATGATAGGAATGAAGCAGAAGGACTTGTAAAGAATAAACTCTATATTGAAGAAAAGCAATTAGAGGATTTGCCTGAGGATACATATTACGTAAGGGATCTTATAGGATTAAAAGTTATTGATGTAAGAACCTCTGAGGCTATGGGGGAAGTGAAGGATGTTTTGCAAAATGGTCCCCAGGATGTTTATGTAATAGCTCCATATGAAACAGAGGGTAACGATGGGAAAAAGACAAAAGAAGTTTTGGTTCCTGCGGTTAAAGAGTTCATAAAAAATGTGGATATAGAGAATGGAAAAATAAGTATTGAGTTTATAGAAGGAATGCTTTAAAAACTTAACAGATTATGAAGATAAATGTTTTAACGATATTTCCTGAAATGTTTTCTCCTCTAACAGAGAGCATGCTGGGGAAGGCAATTGAGAAGGGAATTCTAAAATTTAATATAATAGATATTCG
The DNA here is from genome assembly GCA_902766915.1 of uncultured Eubacteriales bacterium. GTDB lineage: Bacteria > Bacillota > Clostridia > Peptostreptococcales > Anaerovoracaceae > Eubacterium_B. Next base: position 3,233 of record CACXFN010000116.1, on the reverse strand, counting down.
TGATTATTCTTTAAACAAGCATAACAAAACAGATGATTATACCTTTGGTGGCGGTCAAGGTATGGTATTCATGCCTCAACCGGTTTTTGATGCAATGAGACAGATAGAGCGGGCTAATGCAGAATCTGATTCAGCTAGAAGAAGTCGAAATATATATTTGTCACCAAGGGGAAGAATGCTGGATAAGGAATTGGCAGAAGAATTGGCAAGTGAACACTTTCATGATGGTGAGATCACTTTGTTATGTGGCCGTTATGAGGGTGTGGACCAGCGGATATTGGATTATTGGAAATTTGAAGAAGTGTCAATAGGGGACTATGTTTTAACCGGAGGAGAATTGGCTGCAATGGTTCTTATCGATACCTTCGCACGATTGATTCCCGGTGTTCTTGGAACAGAAGAATCCGCAACGGAGGAATCGGTCTATTCGGGGCTATTGGAACACCCGCATTATACTCAGCCAAGGGATTTTGATGGGATAGAAGTGCCCGAAATACTTCTTTCCGGAAATCATAAAGCTATCCGCCTTTGGCGATTTGAAGAATCACTGAAATTGACTAAGGAACGTAGGCCTGAACTCTTTGATTCCTATGTGGATGCACATTTTTCTGTTGAAATAAGGGGAAATAGGCGAAAACTAATTGATCCATGTGGAGAATTAGATAAAGATGAGCTAAAGGTATTGGAAAAATTCGTAAAATGATGTAAAATAAACAAAAGGGAACCACAATATAGGGCAGTCTAGACCCGAAATGTGGAGTTGGGAAACACAATTTATGGGGAAACTTAGAAATACAGTTTTAGTTCTTTTTATTCTTCTGCTGATTGGATTGGCAGTCGTCATTTATGTTGTTCCTGGAGTAACGGGAATGTTGGTTGAAACATATCCTGCAGAGTATGGTGAATTATCCATATACGATGATACTACAGGTTATTTTTTTAGAGACGAAGCAGTGTATGCAACAAAGGATGGGGGGAATGTAAACAGACTTTTTAATGAAGGAGATTTACTTCGTCCCGGCACTATTGTAGTGGATGTAACCGGTGGAGATCAGTTTTCTGATAATCAAAATAGTGGTACAACCGTCACCACAGATGGCGGAGAAATGGTTAATTTGGACAGAATAACCGAAATTAATAACAAGATTGAAAGCCATACCAAAAAGACATCCAGCTATAAAATAGAATCCGGAGGAATTGTATCGTACTTTATCGATGGATATGAGTTTACCTTAAATCCAGAGAAGGCTGATAGTATAAAAAGAGACGATCTTTTGGATATAACTGAAGGGCAAGTTGTTGAGATAACTAGTTCGGTAAGAAAGGGTTATCCAATATTTAAAATTATTAATAACAGCGGTTGGCAGATTGTTGCCTATATTCCGAAAGAGCACAGAGATCAATATGAGGAAGGTCAAAGTGTAGACGTAACTTTCTTTGAAAGACAGGATAACGAAGAAAACGAGCACATAGATTTAACGGAGAGGGATCCTCTGTTTAAAAGAGTTGAGATGTACGTAAAAGCCATCAAGAATGAGGGCGACTATTGTAAATTGATACTCAGATCAAGTAGTTTTTTTGCAGGAATAGGTCAGTATAGAGTTGCCTATTGTCGCATCGTATCACAGGATGTGAGTGGTTTGCTAATTGAGAAGGGCAGTATTACTGAGGAGGATGGAAAAGCCGGTGTCTATGTTAAAAATAAAAAAGGGAAATATGATTTTGTGCCGGTTCTCGTATATGGTGACAATGGAAAGATGGTTGTAGTTGCAGACACATACTTTTATGATGATGAAGGTGAATACACTAAGACCATTGATCCCTTCGATGATGTTCTAAGGAAGCCTAGGAATTTAGGTGAGAAGGAATAAATAATGTCTATAAGAGATAATGTCGAATATATTAATAACAGCAAAAGACTTGCAGCTGAAAGAAATGGGAGAACTGGTGAAGAGATACTTTTAATTGCAGTCACAAAGCTTCACAGTCCTGATGAAATAAATGAAGCAATTGATGCCGGAATAACAGACATCGGGGAGAATAAGGTTCAGGAGATACTGGACAAATACGAAAGGGTTAAACCTGTTAAATGGCATTTGATTGGACATTTACAAAGGAATAAGGTTAAGTATATTATTGATAAAGTAGACTTAATCCATTCTGTTGATTCATTTCGGTTGGCACAGGAAATAGAGAAGCAAGCAAGTCAACACAATAGGATAATCGATGTTTTGATTCAGGTTAATCCAGCGGGAGAGGAAAGCAAATTTGGAATAGATCCAACTGATATTGATGAACTTATTGACCAGGTTAGGAATAATTGTCCTCATGTAAGAATTCGTGGAATCATGAGTATAGCACCATTCTTTGATGATGCAGAAGACTGCCGTCCTGTATTTAAACAGGTAAAAGATATTTATGATAAATATAAGGATATACATGATGACAGAATAGATTTTAAATATTTATCTATGGGAATGAGTCATGATTTTGAAGTGGCCATTGAAGAGGGTTCTAACTGTATCAGAGTTGGAACAGCAATCTTTGGGAATAGAGATTATCGTAGTGAAGAGATGTAGAGAGGAAGCGAGGTTGATAGCAAATTATGGGATTCACAGATTCTTTCAAGAAGGTAATAGGCTTATCTGAAATCAGTGATGAAGAAATTATTACTGATGAAGAGTTACAAGTAGAAAAAAAGAAGATTGAAAAGGAAAGAAGTATCAATTCCGGAAACAATAGAACTGCACCATCTCCTACACCAGCTTTTGGGGGATCATCCAGAATAAATGGGCCTTCCTATAAATCCGGGGAAAAGAGGTTTTCAGTGACAGGTACAAATTCTTTAAAACTTATTCTTATTGAGCCAAACAGCTTTGATGAATGTCCTAAATTGGTTGACAGCTTAAAAGCACGTAAACCAATAATCATCAATTTAGAAAAGTTGGAAACAGAGACTGCTCGCAAAATATTTGATTTTCTGAGTGGTGCAACTTATGCTTTGGATGGCAATGTCCAGAAAATAGCAAATAATATTTTTATTTTTACTCCGGAGAATGTTTCAGTTGCAGCCCAACAGCAGGCGCAGGGTATTACTGCTGATTCTGACGAACAGAGTCGCTGGAGGTAGTGATGCGAGTATTAGTTAGGGCTATCATTTATTTCGGAGATGTGCTCAGCACGGCACTGTTTGTAAGGGCACTTATGAGCTGGTTTGTCAGGGGCGGCTCAGG
>CACXFN010000115.1 GCA_902766915.1 uncultured Eubacteriales bacterium | reverse complement strand
TGGACATGGATTTTAAAAAGAAAGCCGGATTTCAAAGAAGCGTTCAATTGGCAAAGGAATATGGACTATATCGACAGGACTACTGTGGGTGCATATTTTCAAAAAGATAATATAAAAACTATTTGAAAGAGAGAAGCGAAGATGTCACAACTTATTATACCTGAAAACTATCAACCGATTCTGTCTCCCATGGAGACCCAGAGAGCGATAAAAAAGATAAAAGACTATTTTCAACAGGAACTGGCATATGGACTAAATTTAAGGCGAGTAACAGCTCCTCTTTTTGTTGATCCTTTAACCGGTCTGAATGACAATCTAAGCGGTGTAGAAAGAAGAGTTGAATTCACCTTAAAGGATATGGATGAAAAAAAGGTGGAGATAGTACAGTCCCTGGCAAAATGGAAGCGCATGGCCTTAGGTAAGTATGGAATCAAACCCGGCCATGGTCTCTACACTGACATGAATGCCATAAGGCGTGATGAGGAACTGGATAATATACATTCAGTATATGTGGATCAGTGGGACTGGGAAAAGGTAATAACTAAAGAACAAAGAACTGAAGAATACCTGCATGAGACTGTAATTACCATTTATAACGCCATCAAAAATCTAAGTGACTATGTTAACAGACTATACAGGGATATTCAAACAGAACTTCCCAATGAAATATACTTTATAACATCTCAGGAATTGGAAGATTTGTATCCAAATAAAACTCCTAAAGAACGTGAGCATTTGATTTGTAGAGAACATGGATCGGTGTTTATAGAGAAAATAGGTGGTAAGCTCAAATCCGGAGAACCACATGATGGGCGTTCTCCAGACTATGATGACTGGGAATTAAATGGAGATATTCTATTGTGGAATGATATTTTGGGTATATCATTTGAAATTTCATCTATGGGAATAAGGGTTGACAGTGAATCAATGGATAGGCAACTTACCATGGCAGGAGCAGATGATAGAAGGAATTTGGATTTCCAGAAATCAGTTTTAAATGATGAACTTCCATATACAGTTGGAGGAGGAATAGGCCAAAGCAGACTCTGTATGTTTTTTCTGAGAAAGGCACATATAGGAGAAGTTCAAGTAAGCGTGTGGCCTGCTGATATGGACATAGAAAGCAGAAAGAACAATATATTTTTGCTATAGGTTTGGGAATGGGAAAATACGTAGATATCATAATAGATAATAATACCAGATATACAGATTCCTTCTATACCTATAGAGTTCCTGAGGGTATTGATATTATTAATGTTGGAGATATTGTTACCGTACCATTTGGTAGAGGGAATAAGGAACTGAGAGGTTACGTATTTGGCATTAAGGAGGAAAAACCGGAATCCATAAAAGATGATAAAAGAATAAAAGATATTATTGGTCTTAATCACGAGATAGGTCTAAATCCCGAAATCATTGCTACTTGTAAATGGATGAAGATGCGTTATGGAATCAAATACATTGATGCCGTTAAGTGTTTTATTCCTCCCGGGAAACAGACAAAGGAAGGTAAGGAAAAAAGACCTCTTCAGGAAGTTGAGGCAGACGTTGTAGTAATCGATGAACTTAATCCTGAACAAAAGAAAGCAACAGAAACAATAGTAAAAGCAATAGACGCCCAAGAACAAAAGAATTTCCTGATTCACGGTGTAACCGGCAGCGGCAAGACGGAAATATATATGCAGGCCATTAAACACAGTGTTGATTCTGGGAAAAAGGTAATAATGCTGGTGCCTGAAATCGCATTAACAAAACAGATAACCGAGAGATTCATCGGTCGATTCGGTAGAGATAGAGTGGCTATATTACACAGCAAATTGACGCCCAGAGAGAGGTTTGATGAATGGAAGAGAATTAAGGATGGGGATGCTGATATAGTAATTGGTGCCAGAATGGCAGTGTTTGCCCCCCTTGATAATATCGGTCTAATCATAATGGATGAAGAACACGAGCAAACATATAAATCCGATAAAAATCCAAAATATGAAACCCTTGATGTGGCATTAAAGAGAGTTATGTATTATAGCGGAGTGCTAATCATTGGCAGTGCAACCCCTTCAATAGTTTCATACCAGCGATCAAAGGAAGATATTTTTGAAAGAATAGTTCTTTCCGAAAGATATAACGGAACAGAGCTTCCTCAAATTGATGTTGTGGATATGAGGAAAGAACTGAGGGCCGGAAACAGAACAATGTTCAGTCATCAGTTAAAGAAAGAACTGGAAAACAGTTTGAAGAACAAAGAGCAGAGCATCCTGTTTCTAAACCGAAGAGGCTATGCTAATTTCATATCATGTAGGGATTGCGGTGAAGCCATAAAGTGTGAAGACTGTGGTATTTCCATGACTTATCACAAGGAACAAAATGCTCTTGTGTGTCACTATTGCGGTAGAAAGAAACCAATACCGAATAATTGTCCCACCTGTGGAAGCAAATACATAAAGTATTTCGGTGTCGGAACGGAGCAGGTAGAGGAATTTACAAAACATGAATTTCCTAATGCTATTGTTGGTCGTTTGGATTTGGATACAGCTAAAAATAAAAGAGAGATTAACAGGATTATAGGTGACTTTGCCAAGGGAAAAACAGATATTTTAATTGGAACTCAATTAGTTGCAAAAGGATTGGATTTCAAAAACGTAGGACTGGTTGGTGTGATAGCTGCAGATTTGGGGCTAAACATTCCGGACTATAGATCAGGAGAACGTACCTTCCAATTGATAACCCAGGTTGCTGGAAGAGCAGGACGTGGCCATAAGAAAGGAAAGGTCATAGTACAAACCTATTCCCCTGATAGCATGACAATTAAAGCAGCTGCGAGAAATGACTATGATACATATTTCAATCAAGAGATAGAGTTCAGGAAGCTAATGGGATACCCGCCTTTTTCAGATTTGATTTTGGTTGAGTTTACTGATAAGGATGAGGAAAAGGCGGCAAGGGTTGCAAATGAATTCTATGAATACATAGCCAAGTACGGAAGCGAAATAACAGCCCATGGATTCAAAAGAAGGGACGAGGTGTTTTCTCCAAAGGTTTCTCGTAACTTTAAAGGAAAAAAAGGCGAAGCTTTTAGATATTATGTGCTTATAAAATGCCATAAAGAGGAACCTCTAAATAAAGTTACGAAGAGAACCCTTTATTTGGCCGGAATAACCAGATTTATAGAAAAAACCATCACAGAGAAATATGGAACAGCCATAACGGTGGATGTTAACCCATATAGTACAATTTAAGTATTAGAATTTATTTCATGATTGCTGGCAATTATTTGAAAGCTTAAAAAGGATAATAAACTTGATTCATCAAGATTAATGTAGGAAGGAAACGGAAGGCAGGGAAATGGCTTTAAGAAATGTAGTCACGGAAGGTGACAGAATACTGAGGAAAAAAAGCCGTGAGATAGAAGAAATCACGGATAGAATAAAAACAACTCTATATGATATGGCGGAAACTATGGAATACAAAGAAGGGGTGGGAATTGCCGGACCTCAGGTTGGGGTAATGAGAAGAATGTTCGTGGCAAAACCGTATCCTGATGAACACCCGGAAGATATCTATTTCATTATCAATCCTGAGATTTATGAAACGGAAGGTGAGCAAGAGGGTGAAGAAGGGTGTCTCTCTGTTCCCGGAATGCAGGGCACAGTAATAAGGCCTCAGAAAATAAAAATGAGGGCGCAAGACATAGAAGGCAATTGGCATGACTATGAATTTGAGGATTTTGCTGCCAGAGTGATGTGTCATGAATATGATCATCTGGAAGGTATACTTTATACTGATAAAGCAACAGAAGTTCATGAAGCAGTAGCCAGATATGAAGAAGATGAAGCTGAATCTGAAACTGATAGTTCTCAAGAGGCTTAATGAAGGAGAGTGGGAATGAGAATAGTCTATATGGGTACTCCGGAATTTGCAGTACCTGCCTTAGAAGCCTTGATAGATCTGAAAAAGGAATCCACATCTAATTACGATTTGGTAGGTGTGGTTACACAACCGGACAGGATTAAAGGAAGGGGAAAGAAGCTTCTCCCACCTCCTGTCAAGGAAATGGTTCTAAGCTATAATGAAGCCTATCCGGATAATCAGATTCCAATCCTGCAACCGGATAGAATAAAGGAAAACCAAGATTTTTTTGATAGATTAAATGAGCTTAACCCTGATATTATCGTAGTTGCTGCATATGGAAGGATACTTCCGAAGTCAATTCTGGAACTACCCAAATATGGATGCATCAATATTCATGCCTCCCTTCTTCCTAGATGGAGAGGTGCTGCACCGATGCAACATGCTATTTTATCCGGTGATGAGGTTACAGGTGTAACCATTATGCAAATGGCGGAAGGCCTTGATACCGGAGATATGATATCGAAAAAGGAAACTTCTCTAACATATGAGGTTGAGGGAAAAGAATATAAAATGTATTATCCCACCCTTTCTGACAGATTATCAAAGATGGGAGCCGAAATATTAATAGAGACATTAGATGATATTTCAAAGGGTGGAATAGTATTGGAAAAGCAGGACGAAGGGCTGGCTACTTATGCCACGATGATAAAAAAAGAAGATGGCAGAGTCAGGTTCGATATCATGACTGCAGATGAAATAGAACGTATGATTAGAGCTTATGAGCCATGGCCGGGTGCATTTTGCTATTTAGGTGAAGAAATGGTAAAATTAAAGGCTGGGGAAGTTTTATATAGTGATGATAATAAAGAACCCGGTACGGTATTGATGGCTGATGATAGTGGAATCTATATTAAGGCAAAGGATAGCATATTTAAGCTAACCGAATTGCAATTACCCGGTAAAAATTGGATGGACGCTGGAAGTTATCTGAGAGGACATAAGCTGGAAATAGGATCGGTTTTTAGATAGATAACATTAAATCATCATAAAACAATGATAAAAAGAAATGGTAAAAATACTTACCAAAATAGAGTAAAAGCATACATTTATAAGTGAAGTAAGAAAGGGGAATAAAATGGGATACTATGTAAGTATGATACTGCTTCTTCCGGCTATCGCATTATCCATGATAGCAAGTGCCAGGGTGCAATCCGCTTTTAAACAGTTTTCCC
>CACXFN010000114.1 GCA_902766915.1 uncultured Eubacteriales bacterium | reverse complement strand
TGCCAGTGTTGATTTGGACTTGGAATTCCTTTCGGTAAGACTGGTTCCAACACTGATTTTTCCATATTTCTGGCTAAATATGAGCAGCATGGTACGACCAGCTGCTGTTTTTATATGTCTAAGGACAATACCTTCAGTTTCTGTTTGCATATTTAGTCCATATCTCCATAACCAAAATTGGCAATGGCAATATCTGATTCTCTCCAGTTTTCTTTTACCTTAACAAAGAGTTCCAGGAACACCTTAGTCCCAAGTAAAGCCTCAATTTCAAGACGGGCACTTTTCCCAATCCCCTTCAGTTTACGACCTTGTTTGCCAATTATTATACCCTTGTGAGTCTTTCTCTCACAATAAATAACTGCACTGATTTCAACCAGATCGGCATATTCATCCTGAGGCTCATTTTCATTTCCCTTTTTATTCTTTGGCTTAAACACTTCATGGAATCTTTCAATCTCTACAGCTACACCATGTGGCACTTCTTCCTGTAAATACATCAAGAGCTTTTCACGAATTATCTCGCTTACAATAAATCTCTCCGGATGATCTGTAATCATATCAGATGGGAAATACATTGGTCCTTCATCAAGTTCTTCAGTAACCGCATCTATCAACTCATCCACATGTGTTCCCTTTAAAGCCGAAATCCCAAAGATTCTATCAAAGATTCCCATCTCATCATAGCTATCAAAGGTTTTCTTAAACTCTTCCGGATCCATTTCATCAATCTTGTTGATTAAAAGGTATTTGGGAGTATTTAAATCCCTAAGCATGTCCGTGATGAAAAGATCACCCTTCCCCTTATCAGGAGATCCATCAACCAAAAATAGCACAACATCTACCTCCTTAAAGGTATTTATTGCGCTCTGGGTCATAATACTACCAAGCTTGTTCTTTGCCTTATGTATTCCGGGTGTATCTATGAAAATAATCTGAGCCTTTTCCGGATTGGTGTATATTCCTCTGATTACGTTTCTGGTGGTTTGTGCTTTTTCCGTAGTAATGGCTATTTTCTCACCCAGAATATTATTAAGCAAAGTGGACTTCCCTACATTTGGACGTCCGATTATACCAACAAATCCAGACTTCATTTAATCTACACCTATAATCTTTTTATTATCCTGAAGGCGGAATCCATCCAACAAAAGCTGGTCTAAAGTGTATTCCTTTAGATTGTCTTTATCGTCTCCCGTCACTACCATTAGCTTTGGCGCAAATTCATATAGAAATTGGCGACAGATTCCACAGGGTGTAACTGCACCATCATGACAGACAACAGCAATCTTCTTAAAGGATCGATTACCGTTGGAAATCGCCTTTACTGCCGCAGTGCGTTCTGCACAAATCGTTCCACCAAATGATGAATTCTCAATATTGCAGCCGGTATACACCTCACCATTTTCTGTTAAAATCGCAGCACCCACATTAAAATGAGAAAAAGGTGTATATGCGTTCTCCATGGCCTTTTGTGCCATCAAAAATAATTCCTTATTATCCATTTTAAACCTCTAAAAATATTAAATAACTCTATATATTTCAATACTTCTATATAATCTAAACCTCTAAATATTTCCTCTATCTATTTCCTGTATCTATTTATTCTGGGGAAGGCCGATAGCATTCATTACCGCTTCCTCACGGTTTCTCATTATTTCCTTTTCTTCTTCAGTCATATGATCATACCCCAATAGGTGCAAAATGCTGTGAGTAAACAGGTAAAGAAGTTCCCTTTCCTGACTATGACCATATTCCCTTGCCTGTTCCATGGCCACTTCCACACAGAGCATTACATCACCCAGAAGTATCTCCCCCTCTTCGGGAACATCATTTAAATCCGAAAACTGCGGGAAGGAAAGAACGTCGGTTACTTTATCTATACCCCGATATCTTTTATTCATTTTCTGAATCTCATCCTTCATGGCAAAGGCCACACTTACTGCACATCGTTCCGGATCCAGCGGCTCAAGGCCCTCACCCTTAATGCATTCAGTGGCTGCGGCCTCCATTAGTCCTGTCATACTGGAATTCATATCAAACCCGTCATCAAAGTAAATCGTCATAATTGTTCCTCTACTCTTTTCTATTCCCTATTACTATCTTTGTTTTTCCTGTAAACCTTCTTCTCTATTTGTTTTTTCTCAAAGCGTTCATATGCACCGATTATTTTCTTAACCAGCTCGTGACGCACCACGTCCACATCTTTCAGATAGCATATTTCTATCCCTTCAACATTCTTTAGAACACGCTCTGCATCTATTAATCCCGAAAGCTTACCCTCCGGAAGGTCTATTTGTGTAACATCTCCCGTCACAACCACCTTTGATCCAAAGCCCATACGGGTTAAAAACATTTTCATCTGTTCACGGGTAGTATTCTGGGCTTCATCCAAAATGATGAATGCATTATTAAGGGTGCGGCCGCGCATATATGCCAAGGGCACCACTTCAATGGTTTCCTTCTCTTTTAAGCGTATTGTATTATCTCTACCAATCAGGTCATAAAGAGCATCATAAAGCGGTCTCAGATATGGATCCACCTTATCCTGTAAATCTCCCGGAAGGAAACCCAGTCGCTCACCTGCTTCTACTGCAGGTCTCGTCAGGATTATTCTTTCCACCTCTTTATTCTTATATGCCTTCACCGCCATTGCAACAGCAAGATATGTCTTACCTGTTCCTGCCGGTCCAATAGCGAAGGTCACGCCATTTTTTTCTATAGCCTTTACATAATGACGTTGACCAATTGTCTTAGCTTTAAGGGGTTTACCCTTCGTGGTGAAACCGATTATGTCTTTGCTGATATTGCTCTCTCTGTAGGACTGTCCATCCTTTGCCAAAGAAATCACATAGCTAACCTTCTGAGTATCCAGAGCTTCACCACTCTTAAGGATATCCATTAATTCCCGGAGAATCTTTGCTGCCTCTTCAGGAGAATTATCCTCTGTGCCATTTTTCCCTTTTATCAAAAGGTCATTATCCCGTTGGTAAATCTCCGTTCCCGTTGCCTCTGCAACCAGATTTAAATTGGCATCAAGATTCCCAAATAAATCCCTACGGTCAATGGTTTCCTCTATATTAACTGTTAGAAATTCCGACAAATTATTATCCTTTCCAAATATCATTTTCCAAATAGGCTCAATAAATAGGCTTAAACTAAAAGGGACCGTCTGAAGTATATCCCTGACTGTCCCCTTTGATTTTAGTTTTTGATTACATCAAAATTAGTATCTTCTGGCTTTCTTTCTAGCAGCCTCAGATTTTTTCTTTCTCTTTACACTTGGCTTCTCGTAATGTTCTCTCTTTCTGACCTCAGCCATAACACCGTCTCTGGCGCATGAACGCTTAAATCTCTTAAGAGCGCTTTCCAAGCTTTCGTTTTCTCTGACGATTACCTGTGCCATTCCCGTTTCACCTCCTGCCCATATTGAAATATTATTGAAAATTAGCAGTGAACAGCACTAACTTCAGCAAAAGACATTATACTCTGTTTTTATCCCTCGAGCAAGGCTTTTTTGCATTATTTACCGAAATTACTCCCACTCCTCGGTTTCCCTTGGTTTAAGAATTCTTATCAAGCAAATAATTAATACTCCCAGAAGCACACCTAAGGAATCAATAATCATATCCCTAATTTCACAACTCCTACCAGGTACAAAGGACTGATGTAGTTCATCAGTGACAGAATATGCCGCACCGATACTCCAAGCAATCAATGGAGATTTATGAAAAAGTAAAGCAAGGCTTATTCCCAAAAACGTGTATTCAGTAAAATGCGCAAGTTTCCGAATCATAAAATGGACATTTTCCGTTGGCTCAAATCCAAGTATTCCAACCAGAAACCTCATTATAAATCCACTCTCCGCCCCGGACAAATCAGCGCTTAGAGAAGACTGAAAAAATATAAATGCCATTATCAACAGCGTAGATACTATATATTTCTTACCATTCAAAATTTTACTCTGAAATATGCCCCTTTGCTCTAATTACTTCTATTACTTGATCTACATACTTCTCACAGGTTTCATCATCCCCGGCTTCCACCATTACTCGAATCACCGGTTCTGTACCTGATTCACGAACAAGAATACGTCCCGTATCACCCAAAGCTTTTGATACTTCTGAAACTGCAGCCTGTACGTCAGGATCGTTCTGAGCTTCCGGCTTACTGTGTACTCGTACATTCTTAAGTACCTGGGGATAGAACACCACGGGAGCCGCCAGTTCTGAAAGGGGCTTCTTCTTTGCAAGCATTGCTTCCATAATCTTTAAGCTGGTAAGAATTCCGTCACCTGTTGTGGCGTATTTGCTAAAGATAATATGTCCGCTTTGCTCGCCTCCAATTCTATATCCGTTCTCCACCATGTTCTCATAAACGTATTTGTCCCCTACCTTAGTTTGCTCGTATTCAATTCCGATTTCATCAAGAGCCTTATAGAGACCAAAATTACTCATAATGGTGGTTACAACTTTATTATCCAGGAGTTTATCGCGCTCCTTCATATAAAGTCCATATATGTATAGAATATGGTCACCGGTTATGACATTACCCTTTTCGTCCACGCAGAGGCAGCGGTCAGCATCCCCATCGTATGCAAATCCGACATCCAATCCATTATCCACTACAAACTTCTGAAGATGCTCTATATGAGTTGATCCACAGTCTGTATTGATGTTGAAACCATCCGGATGGTCATTCATCACATATGTATCGGCACCCAGTGCATCAAATACGCTTCTGGCAATGGTCCAAGCCGCGCCATTTGCAACGTCCAGACCAACCTTAACTCCCTTGAATCCGTACTTGGCCAGAGAAATAAGATAACCCATATAACGGTTACGTCCGGATTCATAGTCAACTGTTGAACCGATATACTCACGTTCAGAAAGAGGAATCTCAAACTCCCCATCAATATACCTTTCAATCTCCAGAATGGTTGCCTCATCCATCTTTTCTCCGTTTCCGTTGAAAAGCTTGATGCCATTATCGTAGTATGGATTATGAGATGCGGAAATCATAATGCCGCAATCAAAATCATCTATTCTGGTTATATAAGCAACCGACGGTGTTGTGGTTACATGCATTATATGAGCATCCGCCCCACTGGCTATTAGGCCGGTACAGAGAGCGTCCTCAAACATATAACTGGAACGGCGAGTATCCTTTCCTATTAGGACCTTTGCTCGCTTTTCCGGATCCTGTTTAGATCCATAATACCATCCCAGGAAGCGACCTATTTTTATGGCATGCTCAAAGGTTAAATCTTTATTGGCCTCCCCTCTGAAGCCATCAGTTCCGAAATACTTTCCCATTACAGTCGCTCCTTTTTCTCAATATCCAAGAAGTATTTGTACGCATCTACCGTCAATTCACCACATGCTTCTTCATCGCAAGCAATGATTGCTCCATTATGCATCTGAAGTGCTGAGCATGTCCACTTGTGGCTGACATTACCCTCCACTGTGGCAGCCAGGGCACGCGCCTTATTGTGGCCGGATATTAAAACCAGAACCTCTCTAGAATCCATAACTGTACCGATTCCAACGGATAAAGCCTTAGCAGGAACCTTTTCCGGATCATTATCAAAAAATCTGGAATTGACAATTCTGGTATCTGTGGTTAGGTCTCTCAATCCAGTTCTACTGGTAAGTGATGTAAAGGGCTCATTAAATGCCAAATGTCCATCAACACCGATACCGCCCATGAACAAATCGATTCCGCCATAGCTGGCAATCTTCCCTTCATATCTAGCACATTCTGCTTCCGGATCATCAGTCATACCATCCAGAATGTTGATATTCTCAGGTTTCATATCCACTAAATGATCAAAGAAATTGTCATGCATGAAGTACCAATAACTCTGGTCATGCTCACGAGGAAGCCCCAGGTATTCATCCATATTGAATGTTACAACATTGGCAAAGGACAATTCCCCCGCCTTATTCTTCTTTATGAGTTCCTGATAAACTCCTATTGGGCTGGAGCCTGTGGGAAGACCCAAAACGAATGGACGTGTCTCAAAGAACTCCACATGTTCATTGATTTTATCTTGAATATAATTTGCTGCCCACTGGCACATTTTCTCATAATTATCCTGTATTACTACGCGCATATTAATCCTTTCTATTAATCTTGTAATCTTTTTTAGGCCAAACTCTTCCGCCAAACTTATTCTTTTTGCATAATTGTTCCGCTAATCTTGTTTTTTAGGCGAAATTGTTCCGCCAACCTTGAAAATGCTGTTTTGCGGAACAACTCCGCGAACACAGCTGGTTGGATATACATTGGAATTACGTCCAATTACAGTACCGGGATTCAAGACCGCGTTGCAGCCTATTTCCACATGATCACCCAGCATTGCCCCAAATTTCTTGATGCCCGTTTCTATTTGTTCCGGTGCACCGTCTTCGGTTCCTACGCCTTGATCGTTGTGTACCACCACCAGCTGCTTATCCGCCTTTACGTTGGACGTGATTGAGCCGGCTCCCATGTGACTGTAATATCCAAGTATTGAATCACCAACATAATTGTAATGGGGAGTCTGAACGTGATCGAATAGAATTACATTCTTTAACTCCACACTGTTTCCAACCACACAGTCTGCACCAACAAGGGCGGAGCCACGGATGAAGGCACCGTGACGCACTTCAGTATTTGGACCTATTATGCATGGTGCACCCAGATAAGCAGAGGGGAAAACCGTAGCAGTTTTATGAACCCAAACCTCTGGTTCTCTTTCCTCATATTCACCGGGGAACCTGGATTCCAGGGATTGTCCTAACTCCAGAATTAATTCCTTGATGCCTTTTAGGGCCTCCCATGGGTATTCAAACTGTCGGAGATAGTCTCCGGCCAAGCTATGATCTAAATCATATAGATCAGTTATTTTATACATAAAGTTGATATCTCCTTATCTAATTCTATTTAGTTAGTGTTGGAAGAATCTTTGTTACAGTTTTTATTCTGTTTTTTACCTTCTTCCTATCGACCCACATATCATTATCATGATAAGCCGTGGCAACATCCGCCGAATCTTTCGATAATTGCCATTCCTCGTCACCCATAATGGGCCAGGCGCTAATAACCACTCAATCCCTACGCACCTCCTTCCGCGAGGGGTTATTTTATATTTCTTTTAGAAAGCCTTTATCAGTTCCTCAAGCTTAGCCTCTGCAGCAGCTCTGTTATCCGCAACGGCAGAAAGATAGAATTTTACCTTTGGCTCTGTGCCGGAAGGTCTAATAATCACTGAGGATCTGTCAGCTAATTCATAAAAAAGAACGTTACTTGTTGGAAGACCGGTTTTCTCTGTTGGAGATGCAGAAATATCCGTGTCTCCTGAGGATTCATTATCCATAGTTTGATTCAAATTGTGTATTTCACCAGTTAAATAATCACGAATCCTGATTACCCTTTCTCCTGCTATTTCAGTTGGAGGGTTGTTTCTCATATCCTCCATGAATTTCTTCATTTCTGCGGATCCCTCTACGCCGGAGAATCCCTTAGAAATACCTTTCTCCAGGTAGTATCCGTATTCCTCGTATAAGGCATTCAGGGCCTCTTCCATGGTTCTTCCATGGGCCTTATGATAGGCAGTGGTTTCTGCGACCAACATGGATGCCACAACAGCATCCTTATCTCTGGCATAGAGTCCTGTCAGGTATCCATTACTTTCTTCAAATCCCAGAATGAATTCGCGATCAGACAGTTCTTCCATCTTCTCACCTATATACTTAAAGCCTGTCAGTGTCTCAACCATTTCTATTCCATGTTTTTCACAGATGCGATTCGCCATACTGGTTGAAACAATACTCTTGCAGGCATATGGATTATTACCCTTTTCAGAAGATTCCTCACCTCTTACCTTAATCAGGTAGTCCAGAAGCATTACTCCAATCTGATTACCTGTGAGAACACGATAATCCTGATTATCAGATTGACCGGCTCCACCCGAAACAGGAATTGCCACTCCGCATCTATCTCCATCGGGATCGGTGCCTATTATCAGATCAGCATTCTCTTTCCTTGCCAACTCAATAGCCATGGCAAAACTCTCCACAGTTTCCGGGTTTGGACTCTTCACCGTAGGAAAGTCACCATTAGGGACACACTGTTCTTCAACCAATACAACATTTTCAAATCCGTCTCTTTGGAGAATCTCCGGGATAAACATGAATCCGGTACCATGAAAAGCTGTATAAACAATCTTCAAATCCCTGGGAACATCATCAGGCAATTTGGATTGTGCCAAAACCTGGCCCTTGTAGATGCTATCGAAATAACCATTGATTTCCTCAATGGCTCCTGTGAAAACAGCCTCCTGATAATCCATCATATCAGCTGGTTCCAGAATATCTGTATTTGCTATTATATTTGCAATCTCGGATGCGTGTTCAGGAGAAATCTGGGCACCATCAGGCCCATAAACTTTATAACCATTATATTCTTTGGTGTTGTGGCTGGCTGTAATATTGATACCTACAGCGGATCCTGAATATCTTACAGCAAAGGATAGTTCAGGAGTTGGCCTTAAACTCTCATAGAGAAATACATGGATCCCCCTTGCTGCCAATACCTGAGCGGCAATTGTTCCATACTCTTTACTGTTATTTCTTGAATCATATGCAATAACTGCAGAAAAGCGCTGTGTATCAGAGGCACCTTTAAGGAGATTGTCCGCAATAGCTCTGGTAATATGCCTAACGGTATATTCGTTTAAGCTTCCCGGTCCAGCCTCCATTACCCTTCTGATACCTGCGGTACCAAATTCCAGTTCAGCGGAAAATCTGGACTTGATTTCATCTTCTGAAAGGGTTCTGAGTTCAGCCTTTGTTTCTTCTGAAATATACGAACTTTCCAACCAGCGATTATAGTTCTCTAAATAGGTCATTTGATTCCTCTTTTTCCAACTCGATAAATTTATTCAGCATTATCGGCATCTTTGTTTATATAGAATACAACCACCGATTCTGTATCATGATCGATTCTAAACTCACTGCTCCAACGCCTGTTCTTTCCATCAAAGGGCAGAAACCAAAGAACTTCATTTCCAATGGCTACAACAGTTGCCAAATCTCTCTCCTTTAATGGGATTTTGGCATCCACCATAATGTCTTGAAGTTTCTTGGTTCCAACATTTAGACGCATAACGTCTCCCGGTTTTCTGAACCGAATCTCCATGGCCTTACTTCCACCAACACCATAGATCCCTACCAATTTATCTTCATCGTAAGCGGCGTAGTCACCAGGTCCCAAATCAAGACCTGTAAGGAATTCATCCAATTCGGAAACCGTCAATTTTTGCATCTTTAACTTGGATTCAAACTTGCCACTTTCATGATTGGTATTGGAGTGAGACAAACTAAGTTCTTCCCAATTTTCATATCCAAAAATAAGGTTGTCATACTCACGTCTAACGTAAAAAGTTCGCGGAAGGTCCACCCTGGCAGATGGGTTATCTCCAAATATAAGTTTTTCTATGGCCTTAATATGCTCATAAACCACATCTTCCGTTAAGCCCACTCTTCCAAGTAGCATAGAAATGGCCCTGACACAAAGGGGTTCCGGTAAGGTTCTTAATTCATTATTGTTTGCAGTGATTTCCCAACGCGGATTCTCCATGCATTCAGAAACAGTTAGTTTGGAAAGCACATCTTCAGAATCATCATCAATATATTTACTTTCCTGCCTGGCAGATTCAGAAAGCCTCAATAATGCCTCTATAATGTTTGGATTATATTTCAGCGCCAAATAGGGAAGTAGTTCCAGGCGAATTTGATTTCTCTTATAAATCGGTTCTTCGTTTGTCTTATCCATTCTGGGAGAGAGCCCGGCTTCTTCACAATAAGCCAATATGTCTTCTCTCTTCACATCCAGCAAGGGTCTAATAACTTCGAAACCGCCTTCATCCATCCTGGTATAGGGTATACCTGATAGTCCCTTAACACCGGTTCCTCTAAGTATCCTCATAAGTACCGTTTCTGCCTGGTCATTGGCATTCTGGGCAATTGCCACCACAATACCATCAAAGGTGGAATCCCCAGAAGGAGCCATACCCTCTGCCTCAGCAATTTCACTAACCACTTGGCCGAAGGCTTCATATCTAAGTCTTCTTCCAGCCTCTTCAGAAGAGATTCCCCATTCCATTGACTTGCCTTCACAGTCAACTACGAAGGATCTACATTCTAAACCTCTATTAGCTGAGTATTCTTCACAGAAGAGCTGTTCCTCATCACAGACTCCCTTCCGTATGCTATGGTTAACGTGAACCGGGTGAATTTTGATATCCTTGTCCAAGGATAGTAAAACATCAAAAAGACACATAGAATCAGGACCTCCCGAGAAGCCTAATACTACATGTCTAACACCATCCAGCATACTGCGTTCATCGATAGTCTGTAAAACCTGTTTTTTTACAGCCGCCTTTTTCCCTTCATTCTCTTTTCGCATTTCCAATTCGCCTACCTTTGAAAAAATACCTAAATCAGAAATCTCTATACTGCTAATAGGTACTTGATATTAAAACTAATATTCAAAGCCCCTATCAGGATCACTATATTCATAAAGCCTTTTTCTATAGGCCTCCATAGCTGCATCGGCACAGGCAGGAGCGATTCCCGCATATCCCATCTCCCAGCAAAGCCTTGCCAGGAAAGCAGGATTAAGCACCAATAATGGCCCTATAATATACGTGGCCATGAAATTCTTATACCTAAAGCCTTCACCCATTTGGCTATTGCCAAAGCTTGGTCCACGAATTACCTTGAATAGAGGATCCGGTGCATTAGGTCCATAGGAAGCCCTACCAAATTGACTTTGATATCCAACTATCTCTATGGCATCCCTTTCCGTAAGCATGTATGCACCTTTAAACAGGGAATTATACCTATGAAGCATATCCCTGCTCACATTGATATCGAAGAGGCCCAGGCATTCATAGCCATCACCTCCAATTTCGGAAATCACCATATCGCTCTTTTCAATGATACTGTTTCCAAAAATCTCAAGTGCATTACCCGTAATGAGGAATCTTTGACCTCTTTCAATGGCATCCCAAATTTCCTCTCTTAGAGGCGTAAGTTCATCAACAACAATTAGCTGAGAGCGTTCAGTCATTGTTCCCATGTAAACAAGATCAATAGTCCTGTCATCCAGAAACCTGGGTCTTTCTCCAAGTGATGTGGTGGCAATTCCACAATCAGGAACGGAGCGCCTCAGATATTCAATATTATATAGTTCACCATAGAGACCGCATATTTCAGGATAAAGGATTTCTATCTTCATTACGACCTCCTTCCATCTTGGCCTGGGCCAATTCCACCGCAATCTCTGTGGCCTCTTTACCTACCTTCATGGGATCCGTGCCATAGAGAATATAAATATTATCATTATCAAAATATTGGAGAGCCGCAGGTGCATCCTTATAGTCATCCACACATACAATCCTGCTATCAGGAACTCCGGCAAGTATCATTCTAAATCTTAAATCCAGGGCTCGGTCACCAAATACCACGACTCGTTTCACCCTGTTGTCGCTTAGAAGTTCAAAATCGCAGTCATAATGCCAGCATGTATTTTCAGACCAGGCCTTGGCATCTTCCAAGGTATTGTTAAGAAGCAGGATTTCCTTATCCCCCGGTTGCTTGGAAATATACTCGAAAACTCTGGAGGTGGCATATGCATTCTTATTTTTACATAGAAGCGTGATTATGTTTATGGAACCAATCCTGATGGAATCAAATCTGGATTTAATAATGCTTTGCTTGCTGATGGCCTTCTTTATATCCACCATCCTCATGCCTATTTCCAAGAGAGTCGCAATAGCCGCAACCTCATTATAGATATTGAAGACGCTGTCCTGTAGTACCGGGAATTCCTCGCTTCTTGTATCGGTTGTGACCCTGACGAATTTTCCTCTGTAGTGTGATCCTTCTCCACTTCCTTCTTGCAAAAGTTCTCCCGTATAGTCATAGCCGGGTGATCTGAATCCGCAAACGGGACAATAGGCCTTTCCCATATTACTGTATCTATTGTATTCATAGGCTAATCGCTTATGACATAATGGACAGATGGGATAATCATCAATCAGGTTGTTGTTAACCTTTTTATCTCCGGGCATGCCTGCAATTCCGAAATACTTTCTGGGATTGCTTGGAGCCACACCACTTGCAATAAGGTCATCCGCATTTAGCACCAATTTGGTTTTAGCCGGCATATAGTGAGTCAATACCTGCTGAATATATTCAGGATGTCCATTTCTCATTATGGAATCTCTGGTTAGGTTGGTAACCAGAAGAACATCAGGCTCAACCCAAGGGAAGATAACCCTGGACGCTCTTTCGTCTATTTCCAAAACTCCAGTTCCATATTTCTCACGTCCCAGGATACTAACCCCTCTGATTAAGCAGGTCGCGATTCCCGATTCAACATTTGATCCTGCGCTGTTATTCAGAACGTGAATGTCCATCGACCTTAGACAGTCGCTAATTAGGTTTGACACCGTGGTCTTACCGTTGGTTCCGGTGACACCCACAATCTTGGCAGGCTTCTCTATTCTCTCCAAGAAATCCGGACAAATCTTCAAGGCAAGTCTGCCCGGAAAATCCGTTCCTCCAAACTGTGTTATTGATAGCACCAATATGGCTAATTTACCAAGTAACAGGGCTATCGCAAATCTAATTGTTCCCATCATACATCTCCAATAACTATTAATTTGCAATCAGGATCTATATATCATAGAAACGTCTTGCATTATCGCAGGTAATTCTGGCAGCTTCCTGAAATTCAATATTCTTTATTTCTGCCAGCTTACGTGCAGTATATTCCACATACCAGGGCCTATTGGGTTTCCCTCTAAAAGGTATAGGTGTCAGGTATGGTGTATCGGTTTCCACCATCAAAAATTCAATAGGAACCTCCTCCACAACCCTGACTGTCTTCTTGTTGTTTTTATATGTAAGAGGTCCACAAATACCCAACGTAGCACCTAGCTTAACATATTCTCTTCCTATTTCCGCACTACCGGAAAAGCAATGGATGTCCACTCTGGCATCAGGAACCAAATCTCCCTTTGGTCCGGGTCTCCCGGGGAACCAGCTCATTCTCTCCTGACTGAAGGCCCCCTCTTCCACCAATATATCAAGGGTTTCCTGATCCGCCTCCCTACTGTGAATAACTATTGGCATCCTAAGTTCATTTGCCA
The DNA here is from genome assembly GCA_902766915.1 of uncultured Eubacteriales bacterium. Taxonomy (GTDB): domain Bacteria; phylum Bacillota; class Clostridia; order Peptostreptococcales; family Anaerovoracaceae; genus Eubacterium_B. Next base: position 2,731 of record CACXFN010000114.1, on the reverse strand, counting down.
GCTGAATCTGCCTTCTAAACCAGTATCTTTGATCAGCTTTTTCCGAATGCATATAGTAATAGTCCAATCCGATCTCACCGATCGCCTGAACTCTAACGCCCTTAGTAAGTTCCTTGATTCCGGAAAGCACATCCTCCGTCACTGTCTTGGCATCATGTGGATGAACCCCCACCGCAGCCACACACCAAGGATAATCCTCAGCATCCTTTGCAGCCTGAACCGATGATGGATAATCGAAGCCAATATCCGCAACAAAACTGAGGATTTCGCTTTCCTCAATCCTTTCGCAAATGGCCTGACGTTCCCCATCCGAAAAACGCCTCTCATTTAAATGTGCATGTGAGTCAAAAAGCATTGCTTCTCCAAACTACTTTTTCTGAAGTTCTTCCAAGGCTTCCAGTTCCTTTTCAATATCCAGACGGGGGAACAGAACCGGTCCCTTGTTAACCTTCTGTCCATCCAGCATATCGAATTTGGAAGCATCTTCCCAGCGAACCTCATCGGTTATACCTATCTGTTCCCAGATTCTATCCGTAGTGGTGTGCATGAAAGGATAAATCAGAATACCGATAATCCTGAGGCATTCAGCCAGATTATGCATACAGGTTTCCAATTCATCACTCTTGGATTCGTCCTTTGCCAGAGCCCAGGGTTCCTTTTCATCCACGTATTTGTTTGCTCTACATACCAGAATCCAAATCTCCTCCAATGCCATATTAAAGGCGAACTTATCCATTTGTGCTTCCACCTTTTCCGGAGCGGAGATGGCAATTGACTTCAATTCCTTATCTATATCGTCCTCGGTATATGCCTTTGGAATGACTCCATTACAATACTTTTCTATCATAGAAACCGTTCGTGAAACGAGATTTCCAAGGTCGTTTGCCAAATCGAAATTCATTCTCTTTAGCATAACTTCGTTTGTAAACACACCGTCCTGACCAAAGGTATATTCCCTCAGAAGGAAGTATTTCAGTGCATCGATTCCATATCTATCGATTAAAACCACAGGGTCAACCACATTACCCTTGGATTTACTCATCTTTCCACCATCTATCAAAAGCCATCCATGACCCAGAACCTGCTTCGGAAGAGGTTCTTCTATGGACATGAGCATTGCAGGCCAAATGATGCTATGAAAACGAACTATCTCCTTACCAACCAGATGTACATCCGCCGGCCAATATTTATTGTATAGTTCAGGATCATCCGGATAACCAAGTGCAGTTATGTAGTTGGAAAGGGCATCCAACCAAACATAGATAACATGCTTTTCGTCAATTGGCACAGGAATACCCCAATCAAAGCTGGTTCTGGAAATACAGAGATCCTCCAGCCCTTGATTGATGAATGCTTTCATTTCATTTCTTCTGGTATCCGGTTGCAGGAATTCCGGGTGCTCATCATAGAGATTTAAGAGTTTATCTCCGTATTCAGAAAGCCTAAAGAAATATGCCTCTTCCTGGGCCTTTTCCACAGGTCTTCCGCAATCCGGGCACTTGCCATCCTCCAGCTGACTCTCTGTCCAGAAAGCCTCACAGTCTGTACAATATAGACCTTCGTAAACGGATTTATAGATATCACCCTTTTCATACATCTTCTTAAAGATTTCCTGGACTCTCTTTATGTGCCTAGGCTCAGTGGTACGTATAAAGTCATCATAAGAGATTTCCATTTTAGCCCAGAGCTCCTTAATGCCTTCAACCACCTGATCCACGAAAGCCTGGGGGGTAACCCCTGCCTCATCAGCCTTCTTCTGAATCTTCTGTCCGTGTTCATCCGTACCAGTTAAGAAGTGGACATCGTAACCGGATAGCCTCTTAAATCTGGCCATGGCATCCGTCATTACGGTGCAATAGGTATGACCTATATGTAGATTAGAACTGGGATAGTAAATTGGTGTTGTGATGTAGTAGGTTCCTTTATTAAGTGTTTCAGACATTATTAATTCCTTCCCGTCCCTCTGCAAATGAGCAAAGAGCCTTTGAATAGTTTAGTATATTTATTATTTTGTGCTTAAAGTATATTTCTTCCCTTTAATCACACAATCTATAGTATATCACATTTTATACTGTATTGCATTCACTATACAGGCAGCTATATTACTTCCGCCCTTCCTGCCTCTATTTACTATGCATGGGATTCCTGATTCTATGAGTTTTTCCTTGCTGGCCTCCACATTAACGAAGCCTACCGGAGCACCAATAACTGCCTCAGGTGTGAATCTTTCCTCCTGGTACATTTTTATGATGGAAAAAAGAGCTGTTGGCGCATTTCCCACAACAAAGATAACAGGCTTTTCAAGTATCAATGCCTTCTCCATGGCAACAAAGGACCTGGTTAATCCTCTTTCCTTTGCTGACTTAGCAACATCATCCGAGCTGATAAAGCACATGGTTCCGCTTCCAAATAATTCAAGCCTGGTTTTATTTATGCCGGCCTGCGCCATTTTAGTATCGGTAATAATACAGCAACCCTTCTTAATGGTTTCTGCAATTCTCTCAACCACACCCTCTGAAAAATAAAGGGACTCAGCATAATCAAAATCCGCTGAGGTATGAATGCAGCGCTTAATGATATGTTCATGTTTCTTATCAATGCTAAGGCCACGTTTCTTAAGCTCAGAATCAATTATTTCAAAGCTTCTTCTTTCAATATCTTCAGGTCTAATGTTTTCTATTTCCATATGCTACATATCCTTCTTACTTTTAGCCAAGCCTTCCTACTTTTA
>CACXFN010000113.1 GCA_902766915.1 uncultured Eubacteriales bacterium | reverse complement strand
TGAAATCACCAGGACCAACGATAGAAGGATTGCGAAAATTCTTTTTTTCATTGCAAATTTCTCCTTTGCTCCGATATTCGATTGTATTTCCGGAAAAATATCCGGGTTTTCGGGGTATTGGCCTATCGGTGGTCCAATCCCCTATTTTTCGGGGAAATAGTAGCATTTTAATTCTCAATTGTCAAGATATTTTTTATGTAGTTTTGGTGTCGATATTCACAAGAAAAACCAAACAAAAAAGGACGAGTCCCAGAAAGGGAGTCGTCCTTGAAATCTCAACGTTTTTACTGATGTACGTTTACGTTTGTTGTCGGCGCCGGACCTGCAACTCCTGCTTCACCAAGAGCTGTTGGTATAGCCTTCATAAGTTCAAAGTAAACATCCCAATAATTCGCGCTTTCACACCATGCACGAGCTGTATATGCCAATCCTCCAGGGATGCCTTCCAACGGTGATGCGAACGGAGCAGGATCCTTTAATACCATAGGATTCTTTGCCATAGTACTTTCGATAATCTGCTTAACTTCATTCACGTCACGACCACCTGTTAGGTTGAATGTAAGATCAACTCTTCTGGTTGGCTCAGCACTGAAGTTCTGGATATTGGAGTTCATAAGGGAACCATTAGGTATGATTATTTCCTTATTATCCAAGCTGTTAACCACAGTGTAGAAAAGAGACAAATCTTTTACGACACCCTCGTCACCAGCTGCTACAATATAATCACCAATCTTGAAAGGTCTGAAAATTAAAAGCATAATTCCTCCAGCCAGATTTGCCAGAGAACCCTGCATCGCCATACCTATAGCAACACCGCAAGATGCCAATACAGCTACCACGGAAGCCATTGGTACGCCCAATACACTGATAATGGAAAGAACCAATACTACATAGAGAACTATCTTAATCAAATTTCCTAAGAAGTTTCTTACCGTAGGATCAATCTTGTCCATTGCCTTAAGATTAGTAATCATACTTACCACTTTTTTAACAACAATTGAACCGATAATCCAAATTAAAAGGGCCAGAATCAGTTTGCTACCGGCTGTCGTTAAAATCTCAACTGCTTTGCTCATGAAATTATCCATTTTTTATCCTCCCTACAAAAACATTATTAGCGCAGTTATTATATACCTCTTATTCTACTCTTATGTTACTTATGCAAACAGTCTTTCTGCAGCATATAATAGAAGGATATGGACGGGATAGAAAAAATATAAAGCTATTTGAAGGGCTTTGCTCTGGGATCGCAAGGTGCTATTACTGAAAAGTATCAGCGGAATAACAGCAATGCAAGCATATTGGATTTTCGTCGATTGGATAACCAAGGAGGCACAGCTAAGACATAGGTATAAAAGTTGTAAAAGAAGACTTTGTCGTTGTTTTTCTCGTTCTTGATAGAATTTATATAAGAAAGCTGTGGCAATAACTCCTTTAAATCCATAGGTGAAGTGGAGGAAGTACGCCGGAATACACATTATTAAGGTAAAGAAAACAATATATGCCGGGCAAAAACCCATTTCCTTTTTATTGGCGCACGACTCGGTCAGGTAAGTATCAGGGCGCGAACCCATTGCACAGGACTCGCCTCCTTGATTGCAGGGTAAAAAACGCTGGAATAAAATGAGCAGCACCAGGCACACGAATAATTCAAAGAATACATTTTGATGCTCCCAGTTTGGGAATCCTCCATAGAAATATAAATCGTATGGCACTTCGGATAATATAGCCAAAGATGCCATACGAAGTAGGTATTTTGGTTTTGATTTGGTGTTGTGTACACCTTCTACCAGAAACCAAAGAAAGAGGGGAAATGCCAAGCGGCCTATTCCCCTCATAACCATATATGTACTGCTTTCAACCAGCATATTGCGATTCAGCAAAATTGCCAGGTGATCAATGAACATGCTGATATATGCAATATATTTTAACACGCTATTTGGCACATATTTCATACTTTGTTATTACACTTTTGGTTCAACTATTTCAGCAACTAATAAAATCTATGTTCTAAGATTCTTCGGATGATTCGGTTATTCTATTATCCTGTTATTTCAGCAACTTCTTCAAATACTGCCCCGTGTAGCTCTTCTTGTTTTTAGCGACTTCTTCAGGTGTTCCGGTGGCCACGAGGGTTCCGCCCTTGTCACCGCCTTCGGGACCCAGGTCGATTATGTGGTCGGCGCATTTAATCACATCGAGGTTGTGCTCGATTACCACAACCGTATTCCCTCCGTCCACAAGCCTCTGAAGCACCTGAATCAGTTTATCCACATCAGCAAAGTGAAGACCTGTCGTGGGTTCATCCAGGATATACAGCGTGTTTCCTGTGTCGCGTTTACTGAGTTCCGTCGCCAGCTTAACTCTCTGGGCTTCACCGCCGGATAGCTGAGTTGACGGTTGTCCGATTTTGATGTAACCCAGGCCCACGTCATCCAAGGTCTGAAGGTGCCTGTGGATTCCGGGAAGGTTCTTAAAGAATTCCAAGCCCTCTGTCACAGTCATATCCAGCACATCAAAGATGCTCTTCCCTTTATACTTTACTTCCAGGGTTTCTCTGTTGTAGCGACGACCCTTACATACCTCGCAAGGAACATAGACGTCCGGCAGGAAGTGCATTTCTATTTTTATTATGCCGTCGCC
>CACXFN010000112.1 GCA_902766915.1 uncultured Eubacteriales bacterium | reverse complement strand
GGTTGAAAACGTAGTTATTGATCCGGAAACCAGAGAATTTGATTTCTTTGATGATTCATTGGCGGTTAACTCCAGAGTAGGTTATCCCATCGAATTCATTCCAAATGCAGAACTCTCCGGCATGAGCCCCAGCGTTCCAAAGACCGTCATCTTCCTGACAGCGGATGCATACGGCGTTATTCCTCCAATCTCTAAGCTGAACAAAAACCAGGCGATGTATTATTTCGTTTCCGGGTTTACATCAAAGGTGGCAGGCACTGAAATCGGAATCACCGAACCTGTTCCAACCTTCTCCACCTGCTTCGGCGCACCATTCCTTCCGCTGGATCCGTCGGTCTATGCCAATATGCTGGCAGAAAAGGTCGAAAAATCAGGAGCAAATGTATACCTGGTTAACACCGGATGGAACGGAACTGGAAAGCGCATGAAGCTTGGTTATACCAGGGCCATGATCACTGCAGCCCTAACCGGAGAGATTGAAAAGTCCGACTTTATTGAAGATCCTACTTTCGGATTCCAAGTGCCAACAACTATAGAAGGCGTTCCATCGGAGCTTCTTATTCCTGAAAACACCTGGGAAGATAAAGCCGCATATAAGGACAACTGCAAGAAACTGGCAGAGAGCTTTAAGGAAAACTTTAAGCAGTATGCCAATATGAGCGAAGACGTTGTTAACGCTGGACCTAAAGCATAATCTGTCCTGGCCCATAAGTATGGCAACTGCACGTTATAACAAAGCAGATTCATTTAGTAATCATGCCACGAAAAATCGATTTTAAATATTTAAAAAGAAAATACGAAGAGCTTCTGGAGCTGAACGATAAAGCCCAGGCCGTTGTTCAGGATGAATTCATCCTGGGCAACCTGGTCAGGACTGCAGCGGAAGGAATGCTCTTTTCTAATGCCAGAAACTCTCTAGCCTCAGTTCCAATCGATGAACTTTCCAAATCAAAGGCCGGAATTAGAGTTTCCGCACTTAAGGATGCGGGCTTCCAAACCTTTCTTGATTTGGCTACTGCTTCAGACTTCGAGCTCTATTCAATCGATGGAATCGGAGACAAGCAACTGGAATTAATCAGAGAAATAACAAACGAATTCCAGAATCAGCTTTCCAGATTTGCAAACATCAAGCTGTCGCCTGAGGATCGAAGCAGGGAAAACATTGCCTTGATTCATGCCCTGGCTAATTACATGAGTGGCAAAAGCACCAGAGACAAGATGGTTAAGTGGGCGGCAGACATACAGAAAATCGCCGACGATATAATTCAGCTGGATCCTGCACTTAGCACTTTTCAATGGCTCTTTTCCAACAGGGTGCGAAAAACCAATTCCCTCCATGCAGAATACAGGCTTCGCGCCTTCTTTGGCTTTGATGAACCTGAAATAACCCATATAGGGACAAAGTGGAAGATCGAGCACTTCATAAAGGAATACAATAAGAGAAAACTGTTTGATGAAGCGCATGCTCTGTCGGACTTTGAGATTAACAGCGCAGACTACTACGTTGCTTTAGAAGAATTGACGGGGTCCGGATTATCTAAACCCTTGATATACAGCAGTATACCGTCTAAATTAGCAAGCGAAATTGATGCCCTAAACCTGAACTTAACCAACTTCCACGGCAGCCTTAGAGCCTATCAAAAATTTGGAGCCAAGTATATCATTCATCAGGGATTTACCTTATTGGGCGATGACATGGGTTTGGGAAAGACGGTTCAAGCAATTGCCGCCATGGTTCACATAAGCAATAGTTTAAACACTTTTAATACCGATGATACCCCGGACGCTCCTCGCCTCTATCCCCACTTCCTGGTGGTCTGTCCGGCAAGCGTACTAATTAACTGGGTTAGGGAAATAAAAAAATTCAGCGACATCCCTACCCATTTAGTCCACGGAAAAGATATGGACAACAATTTCATCAACTGGCAAAAGACCGGCGGCGTCTGTGTAACCAATTATGAAACCATGGGTAAAATCGTTGGCGGCATTGACAATAAAATGCGTCTGGCGCTGATGGTAATTGATGAGGCTCATTATATAAAAAATCCTGATGCCAAAAGGACCAAATACATTTATGCCCTGGAAAACGAATCCGATAAGATCCTGCTCATGACAGGAACTCCTTTAGAAAACAAGGTTTCAGAAATGTGTACCTTGATAGATTTCGTGAGACCGGATATGGGAGACGAAGTTCGTGCAGCAGCAAGTCTAAGCAGTGTCCCTGAATTCAGAGAGATGCTTGCCCCGGTATATCTTAGAAGGTTAAGGGAAGATGTTCTAAGCGAACTACCGGAAATAGAGCATAAGGCCGAGTGGTGTCAGTTAACAGAAAGGGACAGAGAATCATATATTAGAGCTGTCATGGGTGGTAATTTCAACGATCTTAGAAGAGTTTCTTTCCTCCAAGATGACCTTATGGCATCATCTAAGATTCAGAGGATAAGGGAAATAGTCGAAGAAGCAAAGAGCGAAAACAGGAAAACAATAATCTATTCCTTCTTTAGAGAGACTATCGACAAGGTGTGCGAATCTCTAGGAGACGATGTGTCCGGTGTAATAACCGGAAGCACGCCGGTAGAAGAGCGCCAGGTTATAATCGATCGATTCTCTTTCAACAAAATAGCATCGGAGTCTGAATCTACTTCGAGCTTGGCATCGGGTTCAGAACTTAATACCGAAATAAATACAAGTCCGGTTCTGGTCGCCCAGATTCAGGCAGGCGGCACAGGGCTTAATATCCAGGCAGCCAGTATCGTCATATTCTGCGAACCTCATATAAAACCCTCATTAGAAAACCAGGCCCTATCCCGAGTATACAGGATGGGCCAGGTTAGAAATGTCTTGGTTTATCATCTCTTATGTCCGGAGACTATCGATGAAGCTATGCTGGATTTACTTTATAGAAAACAAAAGGAGTTCGATATTTTTGCTCACGAGTCCTCCATGGGTTCAGCCAGCGACAACCTGGTGGACAAGGAGTGGATTAAGGACTATATCCTTAAGGAGCAGCATAGATATCTGGAATAATCACAGTCCCATTTCTTCCCGTACTTCCATGAAGCACTTAACTGCGAAGTCCAGATCTTCCTTCGTATGGGCCGCAGAAAGCTGTGTGCGGATTCTGGCCTTTCCCTTTGGTACTACAGGATATGAGAATGCAACCACATAGACTCCCTTCTCCATCATGCGACGGGCGAATTCCGCTGCAGTCTTTTCATCATATAGCATAACCGGCACACATGGATGTGTTCCCGGGATTATATCAAAGCCATTTTCCTCCAGCTTGTTTCTGTAATAAGAAGTTATCTCCTCCAGATGGTCTCTCAGTTCAGTTGACTCTCCCAGTCTATCCAGGAGTGCTATCGATGCACCTGCAATTGCAGGTGCCAGAGAATTGGAGAAGAGATAAGGTCTACTTCTCTGTCTAAGGAGATCGATTATTTCTTTTCTTCCGGAGGTGTATCCGCCGGAGGCTCCTCCTAGCGCTTTTCCAAGGGTTCCGGTGATTATATCCACGCGACCTTCTACGCCGTTATGCTCCGCGGTTCCCCTTCCGTGTGCACCAACGAATCCAACAGCATGACTGTCATCCACCATAACCATTGCATCGTATTTGTCCGCCAGATCGCAAACGCCTTTTAGGTTTGCTATTATACCATCCATGGAGAAGACGCCGTCGGTTGCAATCAACTTGATACGTGCTCCGTTGGCATCGGCTTCTTTAAGCTTTGCTTCCAGGTCCTCCATATCATTATTCTTATAACGATATTTCTTTGCCGCACATAACCTGGTTCCGTCTATAATCGATGCGTGGTTGAGTTCGTCACTAAGAATTGCATCCTCTACAGTTAAGATGGTTTCAAACAATCCGCCATTTGCATCAAAACAGGATGAATAGAGAATCGTGTCCTCTGTTCCTAGGAATTCAGAAATCTCCTTTTCCAATATCTTATGAATATCCTGGGTTCCGCATATGAATCTAACAGAAGCAACACCGTAACCCTTATTGTCGTAGGTTGCCTTTGCTGCATCTATTAGTCCCTGGTCGTTTCCAAGTCCCAGATAATTGTTGGCACACATGCAGAGAAGTTCTCTTCCGTCCTCCAGGATAACCTTGGAGCCCTGTGGTGAGACGATGGGCGCCTCATTTTTAAATAGGCCTGCTTCCCTAATCTCATCAACCTGAGTTTTGTATAAATTTAAAGCTTCTTTTCTATTCATTCCACATCCTCCTAGTCATTAATATGTGTCCAATCCAGGATGACTTTTCCGGATTCACCGGATATCATGGCGTCAAATCCCTTTTGGAAATCTTCTATATCAAAGTGATGGGTTATGATTTCCGAAATATCCAGACCGGCCTGGGTCATGGTGGTCATCTTATACCAAGTGTCCCAGACCTTACGGCCGTAAATCCCTCGGAGATTTATCCCTTTGAATATTACTGTTTCAATATCAACGGTGGTGTCCTCTCTTTGTAGTCCCAGAAGGGCAATTTTTCCGCCATTCTTCATGGAATGAATCATGTCGTCCAGAGCCTTCTGTGTCCCGGACATCTCCAAACCCACGTCAAACCCTTCCGTCATGCCTATGTCTTTCATAACCTCCTTCAAGGTTTCCTTGGTTACATCCACAACTCTTGTGGCACCTAGTTTCTTAGCAAGCTCCAATCTGTATGGATTGAGATCTGTAACAACAACGTGACGGGCACCGGAAAATTTTACAATCGCTGCAGCCATGCAACCAATGGGACCTGCTCCGGAGATTAAAACATCTTCACCTAATACTTCGTAAGAAAGAGCAGTATGTGTAGCATTTCCAAAAGGATCAAAGATGGCATAGAGCTCTTCCGGAATACTGGGGCTGCAAGGCCAAACGTTTGATTTGGGAATAACCAGGTATTCAGCAAAGGCACCGTTTCTGTTTACACCAACGCCCTTAGCATCCTTACAGTTCTCCTTATGACCCTCCAGACAGTTACGACATTTGCCACAGGTAATATGCCCTTCTCCTGAAACCAAATCTCCCGGTTTGAACTCCACAACACCGGAGCCCACTTCACAAACCTCCCCAACATATTCATGGCCAATGGTTAAGCCCATGGGAATAGTATGTTTGGCCCAGTCGTTCCATTGATAGATATGAACATCCGTGCCGCAAATAGCGGTCTTTTTAATTCTTATCTTAACATCGTTTGGACCAACCTCAGGGATCGGAACCTGTTTCATCCAAATTCCTTCTTCAGGCTTTTCTTTGACCAATGCCCACATCATTCCTTCTTTTGCTTTTTCCATATTATTTCCCTACTAATTCTTTATTATTATCTTTTTTTCTTTATCTTTTCTATTTCTTACGTTTTGGCATTGCGTGGATTGCGCCATCCAGTGCATCTTCTATTGCTTCACCGATCACTTCACTAAATGTGGGATGTGGCCATATTACAGTACTCAATGTCTCTAGAGTCATTTCCGCACTCATGGCTGTACCTAACCCCCCAATCATATCAGTAGCACGCTTTGATACTATCTGAGCACCAATTAACTGTCCGGGTTTGTATTGTCCGCCCGTCTCCATGGAATCATCCGCAAAGATTAATTTCACATATCCACGGTCACCGGATTCGATTAGGGTTTTTCCATTTGCCCCGGTTAATGCCTTTCCTATTTTTACCGGTATTTCCTTTGCCTTGGCTTCAGCCTCCGTAATTCCAACAGAGGCTATTTCAGGATCAGTATAAATTCCTGAGGGAATGAAGGAAAGGGCCTTTGCCAATGCACTATTCCCGCCGGCAGAATTCTCAAAGCTATTCTCAAATATCCTTTCAACGGCATTAATAGCTTCAGCAGAAGCGGCATGAGCAAGCTGAATTCCGCCAAACACTATATCTCCTATAGCATAGATGTTTTCTATTCCCGTTTTTCCACTTTGGTCAGTTAAGGTAAAATTTCTGCAGAAGGCTATCTTATCCATTTCAGAGGCAAGTACCTCATCCTTGTCTAGACCATCATTTATTCTTTCCGTTACATCCGATAGCATTTCCTGAGGAATCAAACCTTCAGTATTTGGACGACGACCTATGGCAACCAGAACATTGTCAGCAGTTACAGTCTTCTCTTCGCCCTTTGATTCAAAGTAAACCACAAGCTTAGAGCCATCCTCTTCTATCTTTTGCACCTTCGCTCCAGCATTAATAGAGATACCTCTCTTCTTTAAAATCATGTTTAAATTCTGAGATATTTCCTTATCAAGTGTGGGAAGAATTCTATCAAGGGCTTCAATAATCGTGACTTCCGCACCCAATGCATTGTATACGCTTGCGATTTCTGTTCCAATTACACCGCCCCCGATTATTATCAGGGAATCTGTCTTTAGACCTTCTCCCAACAGAATATTATCACTGGTAACTACATTGGGCAAATCCAGCCCGGGTATGGGCGGAAGTGCGGGCCTTGATCCGGTCGCAAGTATTATATAGTCGGTTGAAAGTGTTCTTTGTCCCTCTTCATCATTGACAGCCGGGGCAATTAGCACCTCATTACTGTTAATCACCCTTCCTGTACCCTGATAATAATCTATATCGTTTGCCTTAATCAGTCCCTCCACTCCAGAAACCAATTTCTCCACAACTTCACTCTTTCTATCGTGCATTTTGGAGAAATCCATCTCAGCGGAAGAAACATTGATACCTAATTCTTCTGCATTCCTTATTTCACGTAATATTTCAGCAGAATGCATCAGGGCTTTAGTCGGGATACATCCCCTGTTTAGGCAAGTTCCGCCTACTCTATCTTTCTCAATTAAAGCAACACTCTTACCCAATTGAGCTCCGCGGATGGCAGCCACATATCCTCCCGGACCGCCACCTATTACAATTAAATCATATTTTTTCATAATTATGTGTCCTATTATCAAGAGGCGGCACTTAACGCACCGCCTCATATTTTGTTTATTAGAAACTATATCTTAGCTTGGGTTCTCTGGCAGCCTTTACCTCATCCAGTCTTCTAACAACTGTATTATGGGGCGCATCGTGCAGATATTCAGGATCTGATTTTGCTCTCTCTATAATCTCCTTCAGAGCAGCAATTACTTCATCCAAGGTTTCCTTTGATTCTGTTTCCGTAGGCTCAAACATCAGGGCCTCATCCACAATCAGCGGGAAATACATTGTTGGCGGATGGATTCCATAATCCAGCATCGCCTTCGCCACATCCAAAGCAGATACTCCGGTCTCGGATTTAAGAGCTGTCATAGTTGCCACAAATTCATGCATGCAAATACCATCAAAGGCCATAGGCATTACATCCTGTAGCCCAACCCGCATATAGTTGGCGTTAAGCACAGCATTTGCCGATGTTTCAGGCACACCTTCTCTTCCAAGGCTCATGACATAACAAAGAGCACGAACCACAATTCCAAAGTTTCCGTAGAAGGAGCGAACCTTTCCTATGGTTTCGGAAGATGTTCTAAGCTCAAATCCCGAACCATCTTCAGCGGATACAACTTCATCCTTTGGAAGATAAGGAGCCAGTATGCTTTTGCAACCAACAGCACCGGAACCCGGACCACCGCCACCATGAGGTGTGGAGAAAGTCTTATGGAGGTTGAGGTGGATTACATCAAATCCCATGTCCCCTGGTCGAACCTGACCCATAATGGCATTGAGGTTAGCACCATCATAATAGTTCAATCCTCCTGCATCATGAATGATTTTGGTTATCTCTAAGATGTTTTTATCAAAGATTCCTACGGTATTAGGATTGGTTAGCATTAGTCCTGCTGTCTTTTCATTAACTGCATTTCTAAGTGCATCCAAATCCACGCATCCCTGGTCATCAGAAGGAATTGTAACCGTCTTAAATCCTGCCATAGTGCAGGATGCAGGGTTAGTTCCATGGGCGGAATCAGGAACGATTATCTCAGTCTTATCCTTATTACCCTTTGCGTGATGATACGCCTTTATAAGAAGGAGGCCTGTGTATTCTCCATGAGCACCCGCAGAAGGTTGGAATGTCATTCTGTTCATTCCTGTGATTTCGCAGAGATAGTTTTCCAATGTGTGCATTGCCTCCATTGCCCCCTGAACCGTTGCCTTTGGCTGCAGTGGATGGAGGGCTGTGAAACCTGTGAGTCCTGCCATCTCGTCGTTAATCTTCGGATTGTATTTCATGGTGCAGG
>CACXFN010000111.1 GCA_902766915.1 uncultured Eubacteriales bacterium | reverse complement strand
AAAACTGGGAAAATTACGTATAGATATCCCAGAACTCCTATATCGTGGAATAATCAAGGTCAGCCCATTTCTCTCCCAACAGTGTCGGAGGGCATTAAGTTTTTTTCTATCGATGAGACAAATCTTCAAGTTGATATAACTTACCGATATAGAAAGGGCGATTTTTCCATATATACGTTTACTCTGGAAAACACGAACGAAGCTCCAAATACGTATAATGATGAGCTTAGCTATTTTCAGTGTAAGTTTAGACTGGAGTCGGTGTCAGGCTTTTGCCCTTTACCAGATAGTCAAAGAGTTAATGTCGAAGATGAAGACTATCTTTCAAATCAGCTCTTATACCGTAATATAAGGAATTATGCCATAGGTCATGGTTGTGCGGCTGAATGGGACGATTCAAAAGAGGGAGTTAGATGGATTGAAACAGCTATATTTCCGTCATACGAAGTAAAGCCCATTGTGCCCAGCACAATAGAGGGCGTTAGCTTAGAGATGCTAAAGTATGGACCGAAAGCAGATTTTACAAAAAACATTTCTGAGCTACAGCTAATGTGCAAGAAGTACTCTGATTGGATAGGATTGCTTGAGGAAGAAGCTTCGAAACTCGAACAAAAATACCAATTAACAGCTAATAGACATATAGCTAGTTGCAGAAAATGTTTGGAGCGAATGGAGAACGGCATCGAACTGCTAAAGAGCAATGCAACTGTACGAACTGCATTTCAGTATATGAATCTTGCGATGCTAATGCAGCAGCTTCATTACCATCTTCCGCTTCAAAAATGGGAAGATAACGGTAGTGGCGACATACAGCTTTTATCTCCGGTGAGCGTCTCGCCGGATCCATACAATGACAGTACTTGGTATGACAAAGAAAACAATGTTTACGGAAAGTGGCGCCCTTTCCAGTTGGCGTTTGTTCTGATGAACCTAGAATCTATGGCGGACCGGAACAGCACTGAAAGAAAAATAGTTGATTTAATCTGGTTCCCTACAGGTGGTGGTAAAACGGAAGCATATCTGGGACTCTCTGCTTATACTATCTTTATTCGTCGGTTGATGAACAAGGATGATGATGGAACTGCGATTCTAATGCGGTATACTCTTAGGCTTTTGACAGCCCAACAGTATGAGCGAGCTTCTTCCCTTATATGCGCTTGTGAGTTAATTCGTCAGGAACATACAGATCTTTTTGGTAACGGAAAAATATCCATCGGTCTTTGGGTGGGTGTAGACACTACTCCTAACAGCATGTCAGAAGCTGTAAAAGCATATGAGGATCTGTATGACAATAAAAGTGATGAAAATCCGTTTGTATTACTAAAATGTCCTTGGTGCGGAGCGCAGATGGGACTGGTTAAGTTGGAAAACGGTGGCAGAAGATTGCCCGGATATCATAAAACGGTCGGTCCCCGAGGAAAAAAGAGTATATCTTTTGTTTGTAAAAACTCTAAACATGGATGCGATTTTTCCACGATAAATAATCCGCTTCCACTTCATATTGTCGATGATGTTATATACAATACGAAACCAACGTTGCTCCTTGGTACAGTGGACAAATTTGCCATGTTGCCATTCCGGCCAAGAGCACAAGGATTATTCGGTTATTATAATGGGTCGAAGATTACTGCTCCAGATCTAATAATCCAGGACGAGCTACATTTGATTTCTGGTCCTCTGGGTTCAATGGTTGGGCATTATGAAACGATGATTAATGAACTATGCACAATTACAGTAGAAGGAAGAAAGATTAGTCCCAAAATAATAGCATCTACAGCAACTATCAGTCGTGCCAAAGAACAATGCCATGCTCTGTATGGTCGTAAACCGGAAGATGTTTTCCAGTTTCCTCCGGCTGGCTTAAATGCCGGTTATTCTTTCTTTGCTCGCGAAGCCAAAGAGCAAAATGGAAGACAGTACATTGGTATTTTGGCCAATGGTTCGTCGTCTGATGCAACCACCGCAATTCGTTTGTATGCTGCTCTTTTATATGGAGCAAAAGAAATGATGGTAAATAGTCCTTCTGAGCGTGATCCTTATTGGACAAACATGGGGTACTATAACAGCATTCGTGAGTTGGGTCAGGCAAGAACATGGATCCGGGCAGATATTGATCAGCATTTGGATGTAATTTATAAGCGACGTTTCTATGACAAAATCTATTCAAAAGAGGATTATAGAAGGATTCGCAGATACATATGGCGCGATGAAGAATTAACCAGTCGGATTCCCGGGGACAAAGTATCTTCCAGCCTTGCGAACCTAAGCATTAAATATGATGGAAACGATAAAAATGCTGACGGCGATTACCCTATTGATATCTGTCTGGCCACAAATATGATTTCAGTTGGACTTGATGTGTCCAGATTGGGACTAATGACTGTATCTGGACAACCAAAAACCACTTCCGAATATATTCAGGCAACGAGCCGAGTTGGTCGTAGTGCCAGTGCGCCGGGGATGGTGTTTGTCCTTTACAGGCCAGGACGTCCAAGAGACAAATCCCATTATGAGCATTTTAAAGAGTATCATTCCAGATTGTATTGTAATGTTGAACCAACAAGCGTAACTCCATTTTCAGCTCCTGTTCGAGAACGTGCATTGCATGCTATTATGATCGGAATTATGAGATTAGAGCAGGATGATGCATATAATACAGGAAAGCCTAAGATTCCTGCCCAGACAATGCTTGATCATGTCAAAAATGTAATTACCGAAAGAGTAATTGATATTGACCCCGAAGAACTGGATGCTACGTTAAACCGGATAGAATGGGTGCTCAATCACTGGGAAGATTATAAACCTGATCGGTGGGAACCTAGGTATAACCGAGATCATTCTTATGCAAATGATGTTCCGTTAATGTACTCTGCAGGATCACACAAGAACAATGCATGGGGGAAAGCTGGTATCGAAACTCCAACATCTATGCGAAGTGTTGATTCTTCTTGCGAGGCGGAAATTGCCTCTCGATATGTGGCTAAGGAGGTTTAATCAAATGGCTTTTTCTAAAAGACCTATGCGTCAAAGTGCATTAATTGGACCTTGGGGCGTTGGGGCAATAGTCCCATTCCCAAATGATGAGGCTTTGATGATTGCCGGGCTTGATGCCTGGAGATATCAGGACAAAACCGCCTTTGTTATAACAGATGAACGCTTGATAAAGCGCCTTGGTGTAAAAGAACTCAGATGGCCACCGGATTTTAGGCAGAAGAATGCCGACCCTGGAAACTTCAATCTGAAAATACCGACTATGCGTTTTCCAAGATGGTATTATTGTCCATTTTGTGGAAGCATGGAAAAAACGACATTTTATCGTGAAACTCAGCCAGAATGCGATCAATATCCGTGGGAAACCGGACGTGTGTGTTCTCCAAAATCCAAGTTCCGACGTAGAATGATTCCTGAACGATTTGTGGTAGTCTGCCCGGAAGGTCATATTGATGATTTTCCTGTGGCCGAATGGGTTCATAGCGATGGCAAACACATTTACGACCCGGATAAGTGCAAAATCAGAAGAAGCACCGGTGGTGCATCTGCAAACCTTTCTGGTGTGTTTTACGAGTGCACTTGTGGCGCTAAAAAATCACTTGCTGGAGCAACGAGTAAAGGCGCATTAAAAAAGATCGGATATCGTTGTAAAGCATCAAGGCCATGGTTAGGCCTTGAAGGCGATGAAATTTGTAGTGTTGATGTGAAAGAAATTAAGGTAGTTCTGCGCGGAGCTACGAACGTTTGGTTTGCTGACACTAGGAGTTCTATCCATATACCGACTTTTAATGCCGCACAAGAGAGCAAGATTATTGGTATTTTACGTGATAATTTTGATGCCGTAAATTCGAACCGTTTAAATGGTGAAATCAATAGGATGCTGGTTGATTTTCTTGCTATTCAAAACGGTGTGGATAAAGATGCTTTATATCAGGCATTTGCTAATGAGGCAGAGCATCGTTCTGGACTAATTGAAGTTTCAGAAGATATGTCTGAAGATGAGTACAGGGTGGAGGAATATAAAGTATTAATTAAGTCAAGCGGAAATGACATCGAAGATTTCCATTCTATAAACTACCCGATAACGGCCTATAATCCATTGATACATAAGTACTTTAAGAGTATCTCGCTTGTTCCAAAACTGAGAGAAACCAGGGCATTTGTTGGCTTTTCCAGATTAGAGTCTAACAGAAAGAGCATACGTGAGAGCAAGAAAGAATTACGATTGGGAAATGAGGACTGGTTGCCGGCTATTGAAGTATTTGGAGAAGGGATATTCTTCGAGTTCAATGAGAAAACACTAACTAATTGGGCTGCAAATCCGAAGGTAATAAATCGGATTGGTACGCTGAACAGGTCTTTTCATTCATCTGTATTTGGTAAAGATGTGCAGGGAGATTTAAGACCGGAGTATATTCTTATTCATACTTTTGCACATCTGTTGATAAATCAGTTGAGTTTTGATTGTGGATATGGAAGCTCCTCTATAAGAGAAAGAATCTACTGTGAAAAAACAAGCAATGAATTGAAGATGAATGGCGTACTCATATATACTGCCTCTGGAGACTCGGAGGGTTCTCTTGGCGGGCTAGTGAGACAAGGGCAAAGCGGACGTATAGAAGATACAATACTAAATGCAATAAAAAATGCTTTGTGGTGTACCTCGGACCCTGTTTGCATTCAGTCTCCGGGGCAAGGTCCTGAGTCTCTCAATTTGGCTGCCTGTCATAATTGTACGTTGCTTCCAGAAACATGTTGCGAAAATGGTAACAGATTACTGGATCGCGGAGTTGTGGTTGGAACCCTATCTGATCCAGAAATGGGATTCTTTTATGATTTGAGATCCCTATAAAAGACGTGGAGGTACATTTTGATTATTATTCTCTCTCAAAAAATTGATTCCGATTCTGCATATACCGGAGATGAAATATTTAGAAAATATCATTACCCTTCACGATATCGAAATCAAATTCATACTGGAGACATTTTT
>CACXFN010000110.1 GCA_902766915.1 uncultured Eubacteriales bacterium | reverse complement strand
TATCATTATTTAAATCACCTAAACATATAGCCCATACACCGAAATCTGTATAAGCCTTTGGTGTTATGATTTGTACTAAATCCTCTAGGTTTTCTCTGGAGTAAATGGCCGGATTACAGTTTGGCATTTCAAAAATGGTGGTTATACCACCACATGCTGCCGCCATGGAAGAGTGGTAGAAATCCTCCTTATGATATAGACCCTTTCTACCATCTCTGGAATGAACATGAGTGTCTATAAACCCCGGAAGAACATATTTGCCGCTGGCATCAGTTACAACCTTGGCCTCACCTTCAAAAGAAGCATCCCTTGAAACAGCTGCAATTTTTCCCTCTTTTATGTATATGTTCGCTTTTCGAGTTTCCCTTGGCGTAACAATTGTTCCGCCCTTTATAACATGGTCCCACATAAAAGATTCTCCTTGTTTTTTATTATCGTATTCAAGTATAACACATTAATAAATGCATTAGAATAAAGCCACATAATAAATCATAAAACAACATAATATTGTATTGCTATAACTAGTTCACTATGTGATAATATACGCGGTAGTTTTACAGTTTAATACGAAAAGGAGTTATTATGGAGCCAAATGTATCATTTGCCGGACGAGATATAATCAACAGCTATGATTTTAACAATCAGGAATTATGTCACATCATGGATACAGCCATGATATATGAAAAGAGAGTAAAGAGCGGAGAAGCAATCAAAGACCTGGATGGAATGGTTGTGGCGACGCTCTTTTTTGAACCCAGTACCAGAACACGATTATCATTTCAGGCTGCCATCAGTCGTGTGGGCGCCAGCTGCATCGACTTGGGAAATGCAAGCGTTTCATCTCAGGCAAAGGGCGAAACATGGCAGGACACATTAAAGACCGTCGACGGTTATGTGGATGCCATAGTTATGAGACATCCCACAAGTGGTGCAGCAATAGAAGGTGCGGAAATAGCTGTACACCCATTAATCAATGGAGGAGACGGCTCCCGTCAGCATCCTACTCAAGCACTTCTTGATATATATACAATGAGAAAAGAAGCCGGTCATATTGGCGGACAAACCATCACCTTCCTGGGTGACTTAAAATACGGACGTACCGTCCACAGTTTGGGAGATTTCATGACCCAATTTGGCAACAAGATGATATTCTGTTCTCCTGAAGAACTAAGAATGCCTAAGGAAGAAACCAAACGCCTGAGAAAGGCTGGAGCAGAAATCGAAGAAACCGATGATGTGGCTGCTGCGCTAGCCAAATCGGATTTCGTGTATGTAACCAGGGTACAGCGCGAGCGTTTTGAAAACCCGGAGGATTATGAAAAAGTAAAAGGAAGTTATATATTGGATAATAAACTTCTAAAGAAAGCAAAGAAAGATATGATTATTTTACATCCACTTCCCAGAGTGGACGAAATCGCTGTGGAGGTAGATGATTACCCTGGTGCAGCATATTTCCGTCAAGCCCATAATGGAATGTATTTGAGGATGGCTCTCCTGGGATTGGTAACGGGTAGAATATAATTATAATAGATTATTATAGAGCGAGTATAATTAATGAACTGAGAGGACTGGTTTACCAGTCCTCTCCTATATTCTCATCAGGATCATCACCATATATATCCAGAGAATCCTCGCTCCCAAGCCATGTAATGCTAATATTCGGACATTCCTCTTCCACATCTGAAGAAAGACGCTTAAGCCCCTTGATGGTTTTATTAACTTCTTCAGGCACATCTTCCCGGGCATCATCCCAAATAAAGCATATTTCCATTTCATCCGAAGTTTCTGTGAGAACGTCATATAGGGCATCCAGATTATTACCGTAATAATCCGGAAGGGGCAACGTGTCTTTTAATCGCTGGTGTAGTTCCTTTTTTGTATTAATATTTCTAATATCAATTTGGTACATAGTTAATTCTCCATACATTGTCTTCTGATTAGTTCAGGTTTGTTAACTCCTTGTAAAGGGATAAATTTATTATTCTAAACCCTCTTAATCCGGTTCATAAAGCAATTCAAATGTTTCATAGTGATCCTTTGTATAATAGATATATCCGTCATCAGAGAAAACAATTCGTTTTGCCCCCCTCTTTTTCTTCTGATAAGTATCAATGTCGCATTCTGTATAGTTCTTGCCATCAGGTAAATTCCCCTCATAGTTTCCGTATCGGTCGCCACCAATCACCATACCGGGAGCAAACTTCTCCAAGGACCCTCCGGACCATCCAAGTTTTTTCGCTTCTTTTTTGGTCATATAATTATCAGGAAGATGGCCGTAAAGATGTATATATAGGGCAACCTCATCCTTGCTGTAGTAATAACCATCCTCATCAAGTTCATTAACACCCTCTGATTCATTTTCCGATTCCTGCGTAGCTTCATTTGCTACCTCTTCTGCGGGTTCCTCTTCTACGGATTCCTCGGCAGATGATTCTACAGACGGTTCCACCTTCTTCTTACATCCGGAAAGACCTGATATTACAATCATTACCATTAATAGCAATGCCAGTAGCTTATATCCTTTAGCCTTCCCACACCTCACAATTTTCTCTGATATTAAAACTTGTTTCAATTCTTCTCTCCTCATAATCAGTACGCTTATAATTAGTATTATTCTTGTTATTAATATGATTCTTGTTCCGATAAAATGTACATATATTAAGGAAACTATTCAGGAAAAGCCCTTCTTATTTTTCCTAAAATTCAATAGAATTATATATCTATAGGCCCATGTATACAAGATATATTATTATTTCATGGGTTTTTGCAAAAAAAAGCACACATCAGTGGCAGATATAGTGCTATACTCCTGTCACATAATAATAATTGCCAATATAGGTTCGGATTAATGGCCCGAATGTTTCTACCGTGCAGCCCTATGCACGACTATTGGTTCGATGGGGCGACTTTGTTGTTAAGAAAGTTGTCGCATATTGATTCAAGTATTGGCAGACAATTAAGTCTGTCATATTGATTTTTTGGAGATATACATGCGAAGAATGGAAGAAAAAATCCAAACAGAAGGCAAGGTTCTTCCCGGCGGAATCCTGAAGGTTGGAAATTTCCTTAATCAGCAAATCGATACTGGATTCCTGGGAGAAATGGCTGAGGAAATTAAGTGGCATTATGAGGACTCAGATGTAACTAAAATCCTCACCATTGAATCAAGCGGCATTCCCCTTGCTATTGCAACAGGGATGGCCATGGAAGTACCTGTTGTATTCGCAAAAAAACATAAAACCAGCAATGTGGACGGAAATGCTTATTCTTCCAAAGTACACTCATTCACACATAATGAAGATTACAACATTATTGTGAGTTGCGAATATCTGACCGAAAACGACCGGGTTTTGATAATTGATGACTTCCTTGCCAATGGAAATGCTCTCCGCGGACTAATTGAACTTATTGAACAAGCAAATGCTCACCTGGTTGGCTGTGCAGTGGCAATAGAAAAATGTTTTCAGGATGGCGGTGACAGACTTCGCGCAGATGGTGTAAGAATTGAAGCATTGGCAGCTGTTGAATCTATGACAGATACGGAAATAATTTTCCGTTAATGTGAATATGTAAATGTAAACATGATCGGAGGAAAAAATGAAAAAGAGAAGTTTGGTTTTAATCTTGATTGTTGTCCTTGCTGCCGTTGGAATGCTAACTGCATGTGGCGGTGGTAATTCCGGATCCGGCAGCTCCGGAAGTTCAGACGCATCCGGCGGTGCGGAAGCCGGCGGGTTGGATAGTATTAAGGTTGGATTCATCTGCCTGCACGATGAAAACTCAACCTACGATCTTAACTTTATCAACGCTGCAAAAGAAGCCTGCGCTAATCTGGGTATTCCAGAAGAAAACTACATGATAAAGACAAACATTCCCGAAGGTCAGGAATGCTATGATTCAGCTGCAGAATTAGCAGACGCAGGATGCACAGTAATATTTGCTGACTCCTTTGGTCATGAAGATTATATGATTCAGGCAGCAAAAGAATTCCCGGACGTGGAGTTCTGCCATTCAACAGGAACAAAGGCTCACACAGAAGGTGTGGCAAATTACCACAATGCATTTGCATCAATTTATGAAGGACGTTACCTGGCTGGTGTTGCTGCAGGACTTAAGCTTCAGGAAATGATTGATGCAGGAGAATTCACAGCCAATGAAGCGAAAATGGGCTATATAGGTGCATACACATACGCAGAAGTAGTATCCGGTTACACATCCTTCTACCTTGGTGCTAAGTCCATTGTTCCTGAAGTAACCATGGATGTAACATTCACAGGTTCTTGGTATGATGAAACGGCAGAAAAGGAAGCTGCAACAAATCTGATTAACGGCGGTTGTAAGCTTATAAGTCAGCATGCTGACTCCATGGGTGCACCTACTGCTTGTGAGAATGCAGGAGTGCCAAACGTATCATATAACGGAAGCACAATTGATGCTTGTCCAAACACATTCATTGTTTCCTCCAAAATCAATTGGACTCCCTATTACGAATATGTAATCAGTGCAAAAGCAGCTGGTGAACCCATTGATGCTGACTGGACCGGAACCCTTCAGACCAACTCTGTACAACTTACGGAAGTAAATGAAAATGCTGCTGCAGCAGGTACAGCAGAAAAACTTGAAGAAGTTAAAGCAGCATTAGAATCCGGAACAATCCACGTATTTGATACAGCAAACTTCACTGTAGATGGAAAAGCCATGAGTAGCTATATGGCAGACGTCAATACAGATCCTGCATATGAAGGCGATACAGAAGTAATTGCAGATGGATTCTTCCATGAATCAGAATATAGATCAGCTCCTTACTTCGACCTCCAGATTGATGGAATAAACCTCTTGGATACAGCATTCTAAATAGTTAATAAACTTATCATTAAATATATTAAACATTCGGGGCGGCCTGCTGCTTAATAGCCGGGCCGTCCTTAACCATTTTCGGGAATCATTCTTTAATGCTCCCTAAGTGTTTTGGAGGAAACGTGAAGGAAAAGAGAATCGCAGTCAGAATGAATAATATCTCCAAATCCTTTGGTTCAATTAATGCTAACAAAGGAGTTAATTTGGAAATATATCGTAACGAAATACTTGCCCTCCTTGGTGAAAACGGCAGCGGAAAAACAACCTTGATGAATATGCTTTCAGGCATATATTTTCCTGACAGTGGAGAAATTGAGGTTGATGGAAAACCGGTGACAATATCCTCCCCAAAGGATGCCTTTGATTACGGAATCGGAATGATTCACCAACACTTCAAATTGGTGAATGTTTTTACTGCAGCCGAAAACATTGTACTAGGCATCGAGGATGAAAAGAAACTGGACATTAAGGCCGCAGAGACTCGTATAAAAGAAATCTGTAATACCTATGGATTTGATGTGGATCCGAAGCAAAAAATCTACGATATGTCTGTATCCCAAAAGCAAACCGTGGAAATCGTAAAAATGCTATATAGGGGTGCAGAGATACTTATTCTGGATGAACCTACCGCAGTGCTCACTCCCCAGGAAACAGATAAGCTATTTGCTGTTTTGAGAAATATGCGTGATGACGGCAAGGCCATTGTAATAATCACTCACAAGCTTCACGAAGTAGAAGCCTTAAGCGACAGAGTTGCCGTTCTACGAAAGGGTGAATATATTGGAGAAATGCTGACATCTGACACCAATGCACAGGAGATGACCAATATGATGGTTGGACATCAAGTATCTCTAAACATAGAAAGACCCGCGCCACAGAATCCTAAGGAGCGCATCCGTGTCGAAGGCCTTACTGTACGTAATCTTGATGGTGTTTTGAAACTGGACGACGTGAGCTTTACCGCAAACACCGGGGAGATTCTGGGTATAGCAGGTATCTCCGGAAGTGGTCAAAAAGAACTACTGGAAGCAATTGCGGGTCTTCAGAAAGTGGAAAAAGGAAGCATAAAATATATTGAGGATGATGGTTCCGAAGATCAATTAATAGGAAAAGATCCTTTGGCCATTGCTGATCTGGGTGTTTCCCTCTCCTTCGTACCGGAAGACAGACTTGGCATGGGTTTGGTGGCAAGTATGGATTTAACGGATAACATGATGCTAAGATCCTTTAGACGTGGTCGCTCCATGTTTACCGACAGAAAGACACCAAAGGGACTTGCAGAAAAAGTAGTTGAGGAATTGGAAGTTAATACTCCCGGAGTCTCAACTCCAGTCCGTCGTCTTTCCGGCGGAAACGTCCAGAAGGTATTGGTAGGAAGAGAGATCTCCTCTGCCCCTACAGTTTTGCTATCTGCATATGCTGTTCGTGGCTTGGATATTAATTCTTCATATATGATTTATGATTTAATCAATCGCCAGAAGAAAAAAGGTGTGGCTGTAATTTATGTAGGCGAAGATTTGGATGTCTTATTGGAACTCTGCGATAGAATCCTGGTTCTTTGCGATGGTAAGGTTAGCGGCATTTTAGACGTAAAGACAGCCACAAAGAATCAGGTGGGGTTAATGATGACACGTCTAGGCGGCGATTTAACAGAATCAAATGAAGCAGACTCAAATGAAGCAGTCGCCCCAAAGGAAGGAGGTGCCGAGAATGCCTAAAGAAACAAAGGCTCCCCTCTTTCATATATCAAAAAGAGGTGCTATACCCTGGCAAAAGGCTTTACTCATACGCGCTATAGCCATCATAATTTCTCTAATAGTTTGTGGTATTATTACTACTATTTTCACCGGGTTAAACCCATTCAATGTTTATGGCGCAATGTTTACAGGCGCCTTTGGCACCCCCAGAAAGCTCTGGATACTTGGACAAGAAATTGCAATTCTTCTGGCAGTTGCCCTTGCCTTAACTCCGGCTTTTAGAATGCGATTCTGGAATTTGGGCGGCGAAGGTCAAATTCTAATCGGCGGGCTTGCAACAGCTGCTTGCATGATTCTACTTGGTAATAAACTACCAAATGGAGTACTTATTCCCCTTATGATTATTTCCGCCATAGTTGCAGGCGCAGTATGGGCTCTTATCCCCGCTATTTTTAAGGCAAGATGGAATACAAACGAAACCTTGTTTACCTTGATGATGAACTATGTTGCAACTCAGCTTGTTGCATACTTTGTTATCATCTGGGAAGTTCCTAAAGGCTCTGGAAAGATTGGAATAATTAATCAAAGCACTGAAGCAGGTTGGCTTCCTCAGATAGGAACATACAAATACCTTCTTAATATCCTAATTGTAGC
Source organism: uncultured Eubacteriales bacterium (assembly GCA_902766915.1). Classification (GTDB taxonomy): domain Bacteria; phylum Bacillota; class Clostridia; order Peptostreptococcales; family Anaerovoracaceae; genus Eubacterium_B. Next base: position 7,723 of record CACXFN010000110.1, on the reverse strand, counting down.
TGTTATGACTGTTCTAATGTATGTCTATCTAAAGTATAGCAAGCAAGGATATGAAATCAGCGTAGTTGGTGAAAGCCAGAATACCGCTCGTTACGTGGGAATAAAAGTAGAACGGGTTATCATCCGAACAATGCTGATTTCAGGTGCCATCTGTGGATTCACCGGCCTTCTTCTGGTCGGTGGAACAGATCATACCATTACCACCACAATTGCAGGAGGAAGAGGCTTTACTGCAGTAATGGTTGCTTGGCTGGCAAAATTCAATCCAGTGGTTATGATATTGGCAAGTTTCCTCCTGGTCTTCATGTCCAGAGGCTCCGGTGAAATATCCACTTCCTTCGGATTGAATCATAGCTTTGGAGACATATTAACGGGCATCATTCTCTTCTTCATTATTGGAAGTGAATTCTTTATAAACTATAAACTGATGAATAATAGGAGGGAATCCTGATGTTTGATTTAATTGCTTTTATACCAAGAGCCGTTGCTCAGAGCATTCCCCTCCTATACGGAAGTGTCGGGGAAACCATAACCGAAAAATCAGGCAACCTTAATCTGGGAATTCCCGGTGTTATGTATGTAGGCGGAATATCAGGTGTTATAGGTGCATTTCTATATGAAAGAAGTACCCAGGGCACGGGAATGAACAGCGCTTTGGCAATACTGATTCCCATCATCTGTTGCCTGATAGGATCCCTTTTAATGGGTCTACTTTATTGCTTCCTAACAGTTACATTGAGAGCAAACCAAAATGTAACAGGTCTTGCCATGACAACCTTTGGTGTTGGTTTTGGAAATTTCTTCGGAGGATCCCTTATTAAAATCACTGGGGCTGACGTGCCTTCCATAGCACTTTCAGCAACAAGCAATGTTTTTAGAACAACCCTCCCCTTTGCAAAATCCACAGGTTGGTTCGGGAAAGTCTTCCTTTCATATGGATTTCTTGCCTATCTGGCAATTATTATAGCTTTCATTGCCGGATACTTTCTTAAGAAAACACGTCAAGGACTTCATCTTAGAGCCGTTGGCGAAAACCCAGCCACTGCAGATGCTGCCGGAATAAATACTACCCGATATAAATACCTCGCCACCTGCATCGGTTGTATGATCGCAGGTCTGGGCGGTCTGTACTATGTTATGGATTATGCCAACGGAGTTTGGTCAAACGATGGTTTTGGCGACAGAGGTTGGCTGGCTATTGCATTGGTTATCTTCACAATCTGGAGACCAAGCCTAAGTGTTCCTGCCTCAATTCTTTTTGGCGGACTGTATATTCTATATCTTTTTATCCCCACAGGAATGAATTTGGCAAACAAGGAATTATATAAAATGCTCCCATACTTGGTTACCATCATAGTTCTAATACTAACAAGTACCAGAAACAAAAGAGAGAATCAGCCACCGGAAAGTCTAGGGCTTCCGTATTTTAGAGAAGATCGCTAGGTACATATGCCGACCTTCATATGTGATTTAGTCACTGTTAATTTTATTATTATATGTTTTTATACTAATGAATGAGGTATAATCCAATTGTAATAAAACAAAAAAAAAACAGTTATAGTTTTGAAATCAAATCAATTAATAATATGCAAAGGAGAATAGAGATGGCATTACAAATTACAAAAGCAAATTTTGAAACAGAAGTACAGAATTCCGAGCTTCCTGTAGTAGTAGATTTTTGGGCCCCTTGGTGTGGTCCTTGCAGAATGACCGGACCAATCATCGAAGAGCTTTCAGAAGAAATGGCCGGAACCGTTAAGGTTGGTAAGGTTAATGTAGATGAGGAACCGGAACTTGCACAGAAATATGGGGTTATGAGCATTCCAACAATCGTTAAGATTGAAGGTGGCGAAGAAAAGGCTCGCGCAGTTGGCCACATGCCTAAGGAAATGCTTAAATCACAATTGGGAATCTAGTTAAAACTAATACGAGGTGTAGTCCATATGCGGCTACACCTCTATTATTAGGCTAATAGGATAAAACGTGGGTTATATGACAAAACGTGTTGGGTTTATCTAATTGCATTTTGGCTGGAATCACGAAGGATTACGTCATGTGCCCCACCTTCAACTATAGATGTTGCCGAAACCAGAGTAAGCTTTGCTTTTTCCTGTAGTTCCGTAATGGAGAGCACACCGCAGTTACACATAGTTGATTTCACCTTGTTTAAACTGAGTTGAACATTGTCATGAAGTGGACCTGCATATGGAACATAGGAATCCACCCCTTCTTCAAACTTCATTTTTGGATCCCCACCCAAGTCATAACGTTGCCAGTTTCTTGCTCTATTGGAGCCTTCTCCCCAATACTCTTTAACATAGTTTCCGTTGATGTTCAGTCTGTTTGTCGGCGATTCATCAAATCTTGCAAAATATCTTCCAAGCATAATGAAGTCTGCTCCCATTGCTAAAGCCAAAGTCATGTGGTAGTCATATACTATACCGCCATCCGAGCATATTGGAACGTAGATTCCAGTCTCTTCGTAATACTTCTTTCTTGCCTCAGCGACTTCAATAACTGCTGAAGCCTGACCTCGTCCAATACCCTTTTGCTCACGGGTTATGCATATGGAACCACCACCGATTCCGATTTTTACAAAGTCAGCACCGGCATCTACCAGATACCTAAAACCGTCGGCATCAACAACATTTCCTGCACCAACCTTTACACTGTCTCCATATTTTGAACGAATCCAGGCTATTGTATCCTTTTGCCATTCCGAGTATCCTTCAGAAGAATCTATACAGAGAATATCTGCGCCTGCTTCAACTAGCGCAGGTACCCTTTCCTCATAATCACGACTGTTGATTCCTGCACCTACAACATAACGTTTACCTTCATCAAGGAGTTCAAAAGGATTTGATTTGTGGTTGTCGTAATCCTTTCTGAAAACAAAATGAGTAAGCCTTTGATTCTTATCTATTATCGGAAGTGCGTTCAGTTTATAATCCCAAAGAATATCGTTTGCTTCAGAAAGCGTCACTCCATCCTCAGCATAAATCAATTTATCAAAGGGAGTCATAAACTCGCTTATCTTAGTTGCAGGATCCATACGGCTTACTCTGTAATCTCTGCTGGTAACAATTCCTACTATTTTCCCTTCGGCGGTACCATCCTCTGTAATTGCGATGGTAGAATGGCCACTTCGCCTCTTTAAATCCAGAACATCCTGCATAGTTTGATCCGGTCTTAGGTTACTGTCGCTCTTTACAAAACCAGCTTTATATGATTTTACTCTTCTAATCATTTCAGCCTGGCTCTCAATTGGCTGAGATCCGAAGATAAAAGAAATCCCGCCTTCTTTGGCTAATGCAACGGCCATCCTATCATCGGATACAGCCTGCATCACTGCAGAAACAAGGGGGATATTTGCATAGAGAGCTGACTCCTCTCCTTTTTTAAACTTTACAATGGGTGTCCTAAGACTGACATTATCCATTGTACAGTCTTTACTGGTATAACCCGGAAGCAGTAAATATTCGTTAAAAGTCCTGGATGGTTCGTTAATGAATTGTGCCATTTTGCTCTCCTTTGTTTCCTCTTGTTTCCTCTACCTTGTCTCTTTTATCTTATCTTTTTTATCTTGTCTTTTTTACTTTGTCTCATTTAATTGCATTAATCCTTTTTAATTGCACTAATCTTTTTTAATTGCATTAATTCTTCGCTACAAATCTCATGAGACATTTAAGATACCTTTTATCTGTCGATAAATTGTTAATATAATAATACAGATTATTGGCTTTATCAATAGCTTATATCAGTTCAATCCTAGGTAAATTTGATGAACCCTGTTATGAATGCTATAATTAATTGCGACATAGTTATTTAAGATAATTAACAAATGTTGAGGTGACTATGAATAACAAAAAAAGAATTCTCGTAATCGGTACCGGCGGCACTATTGCCAGTAAGCAATCGGAATCAGGACTTATACCTTTGATGTCCGCGGAGGAACTCGTGTCCCACGTTCCGGACGTGCTGGAATATGCAGAGATTGCTGCAGTTCAAGTATGTAATCTTGATAGCACAGATATCACTCCTTCCGATTGGATGAACTTCGCTATAGCTATAAAGGATAATTATGATAAATACGACGGATTCGTTATTTGCCACGGAACCGATACATTGGCATATACAGGAGCAGCCCTTTCCTACCTCGTTCAGGATTCTTCTAAACCCATTGTGATAACCGGCGCCCAAAAACCAATCGATGCCGAGGATACCGATGCCAGGAGAAACCTAAGAGACAGCATCTTATATGCCTCCAACGACAATTCTCACCAAGTATCCATCGTTTTCGACGGCAAGGTTATCGCAGGCACCCGAGCAAAAAAAGAAAAGAGCAAAAGTTACGATGCCTTTTCCAGCATCAATTACCCATATCTGGCGATAATTCGTGACGGCCGTATCATCCGCTATATCAAAGATGACTTTATACTTGCGGCCTCAATGAAAGAAACCCACCTACCCTGCTTTGCTGATGGGGTAAGTGATAAAGTATTCACTCTAAAAATGACCCCGGGCTTTGATAAATCTCTTCTCTCTGTAATCTTTGATAAATATGATTGCATTATCGTTGAAAGTTTTGGCTTAGGCGGAATCCCATCATATCTGATGGACGAGTTTAGAAGACTTATGGAATCTCATAATACCATAGTAATTATCTCGACGCAGGTTGCAAATGAAGGAAGCGACATGACTGTATATGGAGTTGGTCATGATGTAAAAGCTGACTTTGATCTAATCGAAACATATGACATGACGCCGGAATCCGCATTCGCTAAAGCTTGTTGGATTCTGGGGAAACAGTCCTTTGTCGATAGTCACACAATTAATCATAAAGAATTCAAATTTGACTTCTACCGTCCTATTAACCATGATTTAACAATGGTGTAATACCACAGACTATGAAAAAGCTAATGCCCATTTTACTAGTAATAATTGTTTTGTCTATTATCTTGGTTTTTGGTCTTAATTATTATGTTATTAAAAGTTCAAGCAGATTTATAGATATGGAGTTAAGTAAGACTCTGGATGAATTATGCTTGGTAGATGACAGTCAAGAAACTGATTCCCTTATGGTCGATGAGTATACAGAACACGATCTAAACCTGCTTGCAGATTATCATGATTATGAATGCATTCTGGTTTTGGGCTGCGGTGTTAGACCCGACGGCTCACCTACTCCAATGCTTAAGGACCGCTTGGACCGCGGCATTCAATTATATACGCTTGGTTTTGCGCCAAAGATTCTGCTCTCCGGGGACAATGGCCAGGAATACTACAATGAAGTTGGTACCATGAAGGATTATTGTATGGATGCAGGAGTATTGCCCGAGGATTTGTTCCTGGACCATGCCGGATTCTCCACTTATGAATCCATGTACCGCGCCAGGGACATTTTTGGTGCATCAAAGCTAATAGTGGTCACCCAGAAGTATCACGAGTACAGAGCAATCCATATTGGGAAAAAGCTTGGTATGGATGTTGCCGGAGTTGCAGCAAAAGACATTGATTACAGCGGACAGATTTATCGCGATCTTAGAGAAATCGCCGCCAGAAATAAAGACTTTGTAAAATCGATTGTAAAGCCAAAACCCACCTATCTAGGTGACCCCTTTGATCTAACAGGAGACGGAAGGGCAACCTGGGATTAAAAAAAACATTCTACTATGGGATTGAAAACATTCGTATCCGGAATCATAAACCCCCGAACATGGGATTGAAAACGCTCGTATCTTCCCTCGATAATGTCTCCTCACACTTCTATTCTCAAGCTCATTTCTCGTGCTTGCGTAACTCTGTGGCTCAAAGACTTTGTTATAAACTCTCTAATGCTCTTTGTGTTTTATCTTTTACTTTTGGCATAATATGCCCTTATTCCTATAGCTCACGTTCGGCGTTGCCCTTATTTTTGTCTCTGCCACGGGCAACAACCTTTTTTGATGCGATGCCGAACGCAATGCTCCCTTAAACTTATAACTCACGTTCGGCATTGCCCTTATTTTTGCCTCTGCCACAAGCAACAGCCTTTTTTGATGCGATGCCGAACGCAAATAACCAAACTATACTCATTAGACCCACAGTAAAGATAATTGGATACACTAATTCAAGCTATAGAAACAGTATTAATTCTCTTTATACTAATTGGAAATTAAAGAAAGAAACAGGAACTAAACAAAACTTAAGATATATAAATGACTAAAAGGAGGAGCCTGTGCTCCTCCTTTTGGTTGATTAGCTATATTAATTCAGATGATCTATTGCATATTGCGCTTCTTCTGGTGTGAAACCCTCACCGTATTCTGATATCAACTGATCATAGATGGCCGCCTTAGACATGTTGAGGGTTTTCTGATAGCTCTTTGCTTTTTCTAGTGCATTAGTTTTATAATCAACCTTTAAGTTATCTATTGCATATTGTGCTTCTGCTTCAGTAAATTTTTCTCCATATTCCGACACCAATTGATCGTATAAACCTTTTTTTGACATATGCATAGTGTCCGAATAGCTCTTTGCTTTCTTTAATGCGTTTTGTTTATAATCTACATCAAGATTATCAATAGCATACTGTGCCGCATCAGCAGGAAACTTTTCTCCATACGCTGAAGTCAGCTGATCATATAAACCTGCCTTTGACATATTAAGCAAATCACTATATGATTTAGCTTTTACCAGTGCATTCTTATACTCTGTTGAGACTTCAACAACTTCCACAGTTTTGTACTGTTCCATAATCTTGCTAACTGTAGCATTTGAAATAGCGCCAGTGCCTCCAATAGCATAATCCTTGGTAATCTTTCTGTCGACAACAAATTGGTGAGCATAATTCCAATTATTATTCGCAATAAGAATGATTGGTGAATTATACGACATTGCAAGAGGAGCACCTGACAATCCATCCGGGAAATTCGTTCCACAAACTAGGCTTACTGTATCAGCCTTAGGGAAGAACTTCTTTGCTATCAGATATGAAGTCTCCCATCGATTCTTTCCACCTACTCGTTCGACTGTTGCATATTTTTTAAGCGAAGATTCAATCGTGCTATTCACAGCACCTGTTCCACCAAGGATATATATTTTATTAATTCTATTTGACTCCAGCCATTTAATCTGATCTTTTGTTAGTATATCACCCACCAAAAGCATCCCTCTACCAACTGAAGATCCAGATAAACTGTCAGGATAATTCTTCCCTGATGCTACAACAAGTTCTTGCCCTGAATCAAAAGCTTCATTAAGGATAGCAAGATTGGTGTCATATCTTCCTGGACCAGCTAGTCTCTCAACTTTGAATCCGCCTGCCTTAAGAGATGCTTCAAACTCTCCTCTTACAGCACTAGTACCACCTAAAAGAAATACCGTCCCACCAGACTTCATATACCTACCTATGTATGACTTTACCTTGGCCTCCTCCGACGGATTAACCAAAAGCAAGGGTGCATTTTTCACTTTTGATAAATATCCTCCAGAAAGAGCATCTGGAAAGTTCATTCCATTTGCAACCACAATATTATCAAACTTACCCACCTTCTTGTTTAACGCCTCACAGACAGCATATGACGTTCCAAATCTATTCTGTCCCGCTACTCTAACATCAGTAGTATCAATTTTCACTTGCTTAGTCTCAGCAAAAACAGATATTGGCAAAACTACTATTAAGATTGCTATTAAAACTAGCGACATGATTCTTTTCATTGTAAACTCCTTTCTGAATGCTTTT